>JAZLDO010000168.1:0-11464 GCA_045614825.1 Candidatus Aphodosoma sp.
TAAAAAATGGCGTTTACTATAACGCTTTGATATTCGTTGTCTTAGAACTTCGCAAACTCTAATTAGCAAACCCGAATACAAAGCAATGGTAGATGTTCATGGGTGTATTGTATATAGCCAATATTGCATCCAAAGTAGAAATAATTAGAATTTTATTGATGTTTTATACTATTTTAATGTTGATTAAAATGGTAGAAAAATTTATAAAAAGAAATTTCTATTAGGATTAGCAGTTGGAACAATATATCGGCGTGGACTTCTGCATTGCTCGTTTGGTTTGCTGGCAATGCGAAGGCCCTAAGACGTGAAACGAGTAATAGACGAAGTTTCACGCTTTTTTATTATATATTTAGATAGTTCTGTTGTTTTATGCGATTAAATTTATTGAAGTTTTTATCTTTTGTCTTACTTTTATTATTAAATTTAGGATTTATTCATAGTGCAACAAAAAATCAATATAATAGACTTTTAGGTTTTTATGTTGCAGGAGGGTATCCTTTTGTTTATGACAATTATGTTGAAACGTCTAACATGGGAGTTTTTACAGGAAATATTGGATTGAATTATGGCTTTACATTAAATAACTTATGGTTTGAACTTGGATTAGAGTATCAACATCAAGCTTCTTTAGCTAATTATAATGTTTCTGGAACTGATATTACAATGTTAGATACCCAAGGTAAGGAGATGTTGTTTCATTATAATTTTAATAGAGCCATAGACAAACAGAACTTTAATATAGTTAGTTTACCTTTTATATTAGGATATTACAATAGTGGTTTTTTTATTGGTGCTGGTCCTAAAATAGGATTTTGTATTAATATTGTTGAAACATCAAATTTATATTACACAACATCTGCTACGTACAATCAGTACATTGAAGATTTTGTAAATATGCCTAATCATTATTATGCAACGTATGAAGAAATTTCAAAGAAAAATTTACTTCCTAACTTAAGAGTCTCTATAATAGCAGAAACAGGTTACGATGTTTTAGTAAATTTGAATAATGAGAATTATAATTCACTTAAAATTTCAGTATTTGCAGAATGTTCTTTTGTAAATTTAAAGAGTGATAATACATCTTTATCTTTATATGATATAGACAAAGAAAATCCGTCAAAAATAAAATTACTGCCTTTTTATTTTGTAAAAGCTACTAATAGTAATAGAGTTACTCCATTCTATTCTGTTAATATTGGTGTAAAATTGAGTTGGTTAATTAATTTTCCTTATAAGGAATGTAAAAATTGTCCTCGTCGTTGGAATAAATCAAGATTTTTGAGATAAATTATGAAAAAAGTAATATTGTATATTTTTTTGTTTTTGTGCTCGAATAATTTGATGGCACAATGTTTTGATATGACTAATCTTAATAGTGCAGGTGTTACTTGTACTTATGGCGATTTTTATAATCCATATAGATATGTTGGAGTTGTTGATTATGGGCCAAGTAGTGGTAGTAGTCGGCATACAATTAATACAGATATTTATGCTAACGATCCTATTGTTACGGCTCTAAAAGTAGTGCCAAATGGAGAAACTTCTTCTATTCGTTTAGGGAATTGGGAAGTTGGAGCACAAGCAGAAAGTGTCTCGTTTGAATATATTGTAGATGCAGCAAATCCAATTCTTTTGTTGAAATATGCAGCCGTAATGGAAAATCCAGGACATAGTGCATCGAATCAACCTAGATTGACACTAAATGTTTATGGTGAAAATCATGATTTAGTAGATCCAGATTGTATGTCTTTTGATTTTATATCAAGTGAATCATTGGGGTGGAATTCTTTAGATGGAGGTGCTTTGCTGTGGAAAGATTGGACTTTTATAGGTGTTGATTTGTCTTCGCGTATAGGAGAAAAATTAAAAATACAGATTACGAATTATGATTGTGAACAAAGTGGGCATTATGGATATTCGTATTTTCACTTAAGTTGTAAAGAGAAAAAAATTAAATCTTTAATTTGCGGAGATGCTCAACATACAACATTTTCAGCACCTGCAGGATTTGAATATGATTGGTATTATTTTGATGGAACTGCAAAGATTAGTAAAGGCTCTGGGCAGACAATAACAGTTCCAATTGATGGTAAAGAGTATTTTTGTGATATACATCAAGTAGGAAATTCTACATGCTCATATACATTATCAGCTGTTGCTAATCCAAGATATCCTATTGCTGATTTTTCAATTCGTCAAGTTTCAAAATGTGTTGATACATTATATTTAACTAATTTGAGTTCTGTTTCGGTTGATGGAATTGTAAAAAATAATCCAATTGAGAATTGTGATGAAGCAGTTTGGGATTTAGGAGATGGGCGTACTATAAATTCTTATAATATTAGTAACATACCTATATCTTACGCAAATGCAGGTACTTATACAATTAAACTAACTGTCAAATTAGTAGATGGGAATTGTACAGATACATATTCAAAAACTGTTACTGTAAGAGGTTATAATGATGTTTATATGGGCGAAATTGAAGCTGAAATTTGTGACGGAGATTATTATTCTTTTGGAGATCAAAGGTTAACGAAAGAAGGAATTTATTATAAAACAAGCATAAATAAATTAGGTTGTGATAGTATAACAAAATTATTTCTTACAATTAAACAGTCTTTTCTTATTGAAGATACTATTTATTTTTGTGAAAATGAAATATATAATTTTGAGGGGCAAAATATTCATAGAGCGGGGACTTATTATGCGCGATATAAGGCGCAAAATGGGTGTGATAGTATTCATAAATTAGTTGCATATACATTGCCAATATCAATTGTTAAGGATACTATTTTTATCTGTGAAAACGATTCTGTATATTTGAATGGTAAATTTGTTTCGAAAAAAGGAGTATATTTGGACACATTAACAAATATGTATGGTTGTGATAGTATTATTCAAACTTTAGTGCAATATAGACCAACTTTTTTATTTGAAGAATATGCAACTATTTGTAAAAATGAAACATATTTATTTCAAGGAATAGAATATAATAAAGCTGGTACTTATTATCATAATTATACAAGTCAATTTGGTTGTGATAGTGTTTACAAATTAACACTTGATGTGTTGCCTTCATATCTTATTCCAATTTATGCTGAGATTTGTCATGACCAAAGTTATTTTTTTAAGGGACGAGAATTAGATGCACATGGTATTTATTATGATAGTCTATACACAAAATTAGGTTGTGATAGTGTTTATATGTTAGTGTTAAATAAAACACCAATTTATTTGATAGAAGATACAATAAATATTTGTGAAGGAGATTATTATGATTTCCGTGGTCGAAGTATTTATGAACCTGGAGTTTATTATGATAGTTTGAAAACAACTTCTGGTTGTGATAGTGTATATAAGTTATTATTGATTGTTACTCCACGTTTTTATCATGAAATAGATACGTCTATTTGTGGAAATGAATATTACGATTTTAGAGGAAGATTGTTAAATAAAACAGGAGTATATTATGATAGTATAAAGACTCCTTTTGGTTGTGATAGTATATATAAATTAAATTTGCAAGTTAATGAAACTTATATGTATGAAACATACGTTGAATTATGTGAAGGTGATGTGTTTGTTTTTAGAGGGAGAGAGATAAATCAACCTGGAGTATATTATGATAGTTTATTTACAGAGTCTGGTTGTGATAGTATTTATAAATTGGTCTATAATAGGGCACCCTCTTATTTGTTTGAATTTACAGATTCTATTTGTTCCAACAAATATTATAATTTTAGAGGTAGGCAATTAAATAAACCTGGAATATATTTCGATTCTTTGAAAACAGTTTCAGGGTGTGATAGTGTTTATAAATTACATTTAGAAGTATTACCAATTTATTTATTTGAAGAAAAATTTGTAGTTTGTAATAATGATAGTTTTAGTTATAGAGATTTTGATTTGGTAGCAACAGGAGTGTATTATGATAGTTTAAAAACTAATTGTGGATGTGATAGTGTATATAAATTGGATTTTATTTTAAATAAAACATATTTAATTGAAGAATTTGCAACGATATGTGATTATGAGCAATACTATTTTAGGGGTAATTTATATGATAAATCAGGTATATATTGGGATAGTTTAGTAACATATAATGGTTGCGATAGTGTTTATAAATTGGATTTACGAGTTACTCCGACTTATCGTGATACTATTATTGATACAATATGTTTAGGTGATGAATATAATTTCAGAGGGAAAATTTTAACCCAAAAGGGGTTGTATATTGATACTGTATATAATCCAGTATCAGACTCATGTGAAGTAGTACATCTATATTTATACACGAAACCAAGTTCTGTAATAACATCAGTGAAAACAAGTGATATTTGTGCCAATGATTCTATTTATGAGATTATCTATAAATATTATGGAGTAAGACCAATATCTTATAGTATATATTATGATAATAAAGCTCAAGCTGTTGGTTTTAATAATGTTATAGATCATCCTTTTGCTGATACGATTTATGATTATATACCACAGCCTGATGTAGATTATGTGAGACCAGATTTATATAATGCTCGATTAGAATTTAATAATGGCATTTGTAATCCATCTTTAACAGGCTTTGATTTTCAACTATTGGTTAGATATCCATCTTGGATTATAGAGCAAAATTGGAATGATGTAGTTGCAACATTAAATGAAAATTATAATGGTGGATATGTGTTTGAAAAATATGAATGGTATGTTAATGGTAGATTATTAGATGTTTACAAGGGAGCTAATTTATATTTAAATGATATTAATATTGGGGATAAAGTTGAATTGTATTTAACAAGAGAAGGAGAGGCTATCTCTATTCCGACATGTCCTATTTTTATAGAAGATAAAACAAATGAGGAACAAAGTGAATATCCTGTTATCGTTAATACAACTATTTTATCAAAGCAAAATGCCCGGATGTCTATAGTCGCAAAAGAAGAAGGTTATTATGTGATGTATGATATATGTGGTCATCCTTTGTTTAGTGGAAAGTATAAAAATGAAGATTGTTTAGAATTACAAGTACCTGAGTTGTCAGGATGTTATATCTTACAATTGCATACGGAAAATTATGGCAGTAAATCTGTAAAAATTATTATACATTAGTGAATTTATATATCGACAATTTAATATAAAGAGAAGTCCTATCTTTGTTTAGATTATGGAGGGGGTAAGTGGGATTAGGTTTGTGATGAAAATATAATAAAAAAGGTTGACCATAAATAATGTAGGTCAACATTTTTTATATTTGCAATCAGAAATATGAATTTAACGCATATAGTGGAATGTTTTTGATAGTGTCGTTGGATTGATAGTATTGTGTTGAGAATTTAATGGCATTGTGAGGTTCGTATGTTTGGCAGAATAGGGTGAAACTTCGAGAGCGTAGGTTTTCTTCTGATTTGACTTATATGGGAACGATTGTTGATAAAATGCGTTGTATATCATAGTTTTGTGTAAATAGATTTTTGTATTGTAAAGGTATAAAAAAATATTGGAATAGACAAGTTATCTTGATAAAAGTGTTGTAAAACTACATTTTTATCTTGATAAAAGTGTAAAGGTGTATTTTGGATGATATGTTTTTGTTAGTTGGAGAAAAAGTTGTAACTTTGTAGGCGGTAAATGTTTTATGTTATGAAATCAAAATTATTTTTATTTGTAGTGCTTTTGGTTGGATTGGGTGTATTTGTATGGACCCAGTCAGAGGTGGTGGCTCAAACACAATCTCAAATTGTAAAAAATAATGTTATTGAAGAGGCGAAACTTGTTAAACTTACAGATGGCCGTAAGTCGCAAGTGATTCGTCATTTGGCGTACACTGTTAGTTATAACGATAATTGGAAATTGCCTAATTGGGTTGCATACGAGTTAACTAAAAGAGAAACAATAGGCGATGTTGAACGTTGCAATGGTTTTTCTCCTGATCCGAAAGTAAAAGGTAATGCTGTGGTGCATAAGGATTATACCAACAATCCTGGCAAATATGATAGAGGTCACATGGCCCCTGCGGCAGATATGAAATGGAGCGAGCAGGCGATGCGTGAGTCGTTTTATACGACGAATATTTGTCCGCAAAATGCAAATCTTAATCGTGGGGATTGGAACGACATTGAGGAGTTGGTGAGGGATTATGCTAAACGTTATGGCTCGGTGTATGTAGTATGTGGACCTATAGTGAGTGATAAACCTGAATATATGGGTAATTACCAAAAGATTGCTATTCCTGATGCTTTCTATAAAGCGATATTGCGCAAAAAGGGGAATTCTTGGACTGCAATTGGATTTGTCTGTAAAAATGAAGCTGGCTCAAAACCAATATTATATCATATACGGACTATTGACGAAATTGAAGATATGGCAGATATAGATTTATTTTACGATTTGCCTGACCATGTGGAAGATAAAATAGAAAGTGAAGATAATATAGGAGATTGGGTCTTATAAAAAAGGTTGACTTCTTTGGGAGGTCAACCTTTTTTTTGCATTACATATTAAAACAAATGTAATCCCGCCTAAAAGTTCAAAAGATGAAACAAATTACTAAGGAACAAAGGTACACAATTTTTTCGTTAAAAAAGCAAGGCTGTACACAAAAATTTATTGCTGTTGAATCTACAATACTCTACCCTATCATTTTTTATTTTACTAAACCAATTTTTTTTTGTAACTTTGCAAGTTAAATGTCAACTATTATAAATAATTATTATAAAACTGATTATATATGGAATCTACAAGACAAGAAAAAATCGCTCGTATGCTCCAAAAAGAGTTTGGAGAAATATTTATTAAGTATGCACGTCAAATGCAAGGTACTTTAATTAGTGTTTCGGAAGTACGCATCACCCCAGACCTCAGCATCGCTCGCATATACCTCAGCATATTCCCTACAGATAAAGCTGCGACTGTACTCGAACAGGTAAATAAAGACACTAAGGCTCTTCGTTTTGAACTTGGCAATCGACTTCGTCATCAATTGCGTATTATACCTGAATTGAATTTCTATAATGATGAATCGATTGAAAAATTATCGAAGATCGATGAGTTGCTCAATGCTGACCCATTTTTGCATACTCCACTTGACGAAATAGAAGGAGAACTTTGACTAATGCACAATGCACAATGCACAATTAACCATTCGGCATTATTTTTATGAATTATAAACTATTCATAGCTATTCGATATCTTTTTTCGAAAAAACGTCATAATACCATCAATCTAATTACATGGGTAAGTATGATGGGGGTCGCCATAGGCACTATGGCACTTATTGCTGTGTTATCTGTTATGAATGGTTTTGAAAGATTAGTTCAAGAGTCGTTTTCAGCATTTGACCCATCGCTTAAAATATTGCCTTATGAAGGTAAGTCGTTTTCGACACAAGACTCACTAATCCAAAAGGCGAAAGCATTAAAAGTATATAATGCATGGTGTGAAGTGATTGAACAAGATGGTCTTATCGCATTCAATGAGCAACAAACACCTGCGATTGTCAAAGGTGTAGATTATAATTACGACAACATAATAAACTCTGAAACTATAATGTGGGATGGGTCGATGGATTTTGATAATTTGTACGACAATCAAAATCTTGCAGCAATAGGTATAGGTATGGCAGAACGTATAAATTCGGGTGTTGACTTGCTAAATCCTCTGACTTTATATGCCCCAAAAAGTAGAAAAATAAATTTGGCTCGCCCAGATGCAAACTTCACTCAAACAACGTTTTACAACAATGGTATATTCTGTGTAATGCAGCCTAAATACGATGATAATCTCGTAGTGATGCCAATAAACATTGTAAGAGAGGCTTATCAACTAGCAGATGATTATGTTACTGCGATAGAAATAAAATGTGCTGACGAAAATGTTAAATCCTTAAAAAAACAATTGAAAGATATTCTATCAGAACGATATATCGTTGTTGACCAATATGAACAGCAAGCCGACTTCTACCGTATCACAAAAATAGAAAAATGGACTACGTTCATGATTCTTTGTTTCATTGTGATGATTGCCACATTCAACATAATAGGCTCATTGTCAATGATAATAATTGAGAAGAAAGAGGACATTGTTTTATTTAATTCGCTTGGAGCGACAAGGAGAGATATACAAAAACTTTTCATTATTGAAGGAACTCTTATTTCGGTTGGAGGAATGATTATTGGGGCTATTTTAGGCATTATTCTTGTGCTTATACAGCAAGAGTTTGGTATAATAACAACGGGTGTACAGATTTATCCTGTGGAATTACAGCTATTTGATGTTGTGATTGTTGT
Source organism: Candidatus Aphodosoma sp. (assembly GCA_045614825.1). GTDB lineage: Bacteria > Bacteroidota > Bacteroidia > Bacteroidales > Paludibacteraceae > Aphodosoma. Next base: position 8,286 of record JAZLDO010000168.1, read on the forward strand.
TGCTATTGTGTTATTTATGGGATTGGGGGCTGCTACTTATACGGTTAAAAGTCAAGTAGAAAAAAAGAATTAAGTATAGCGAGCAGTATATTTTGTTACAAAAAAATCTAAAATATGAAAGATAAACTATTATACATACTTGTTTGTGTCTTCAGTCTTATTGGGTGCACCGATGAAACAAAGGTGCAATCGGTGCGTCTTGAGCCTACGGAAATTACACTCAATATTGGCGAAACATATCAAATAGAAATGCTAATAGACCCTCTATCGGCTATTATTTACAACCCTGTTGCGTGGCACACAAGCGACCAAAATGTAGCACAAGTAGATAATAAAGGGAATGTAACGGCTGTGTATGCAGGAGAATGCTTAATTACTTGTAAAACAAAACATCATGAGGCCTATTGTCGAGTAACGGTTGTTGCTCCTCGATATGAAATATCATTTACGAATGGGATAATTTTTGATGAGGGGGTGAAATTAGAGACAAACCAACGTAATTTGATTCTACGTTTATATGATGATAATTTGAAGATTGACTCAACAGGCTCAATGTCGGGCAATGGCTTATTCTTGAATATTAATCTCTATGCCCCTGCCGATAGTAAATTACTACCAACGGGCGAGTATCAAACATCCGATACAATATGTGACTACTCTATTATGCCTGGTGCATTACGTCAAGAGGGTAATGCTTATTATGCGACAGGCTCATATTTAGGTCAATATACAGACAATGGACTATCTGCTCTATTCCTTACTGAGGGAAAAATAATAGTAGAAAACAATGGTAACTACATAATAACATGCTCTTTTGTTGGTTCACAAACAGAAATTATAAATGCGACCTTCAATGGTTCATTAAATTTATACGATACAAGCGAAGAGAATCAAGTTACCACCATTGAATATAGTGATTCTGCAAATGAAATAATAGAAATAGAAGAAGAACCTACACTAAATCACATAGAAATAACATTATCAACGAACGATACAATAATCACGTTTGTAGCTCGAACTCCCAAATCTATAACCTCGTTGCCTATTGGCAATTATTATCTAAACGATAATGTAATAGCATATACACTCGTGCCAAATAAATGTCAAATGTCAACAACCGATAAAACTATTGCAATAACCACTTCAACACTACAAGTAAAAGAGAGTGAGTATTACGGAAGTTTTACGGATGCAGATGGGAATAAATATTTAATAAAAAAACAAGACAACATAAGAAAACAACAAATAAAATCTTTTGTTTATTAAAAGATTATTTGTAACTTTGCAAGTTGAAAATTAAGAGACTAACAAATGCAAAATACCATTGAACATCAAGGCATTATCATCTCAATAGATAATAAAATGGCGCATGTCAAGATAGAACAAACATCGGCATGCGCATCTTGTCATGTCAAATCGGTATGTGGTGCATCTGAAAAATCTGAAAAAATAGTAGATGCAAACATTATGGATGAGTCGCTCAAAGTGGGAGATACTGTTATTGTGATTGGACAAAAATCATTAGGCATTCAGGCAGTTTTACTTGCATATGTATTACCTTTTGTGGTAATAGTAGCAATCCTATTTTTTGCAAATCTTTTCACGACCAACGAATTGGTAATAGGAACATGTGCGCTAGCATCACTAATACCCTACTTTGTCGTACTACGCCTAATGCGTAATAAGATACAAGCAAAATTTCAATTCTACGCAATCAAAAAAGATATAAAATAAAATATGAATTTAATCATTTCATCAATTATTGTTTTGGGAGTTATTGGATTAGCCGCTGCTATCATCCTCTATTTTGTAGCCCAAAAATTCAAAGTCGAAGAAGACACTCGCATAGATGTTATCTCTGAACTTCTACCTGGAGCAAACTGCGGTGGTTGTGGCTACCCTGGTTGTCGTGGATTTGCAGAAGCTTGTGTCAAAGCTGACTCTTTGGATAATATGCTCTGCCCTGTAGGAGGTCTTCCAGTAATGTGCAAAGTATCAGAAGTATTAGGTCATGCAGTGTGTCAAGCTACACCTAAAATTGCTGTCGTACGTTGCAATGGCACTTGCGCCAACCGTCCTCGTACCAACAAATTCGATGGTGCACCTAATTGTAAAATTGCGGCTCAACTATATGCTGGAGAAACTAATTGTAGCTATGGTTGTTTGGGATTTGGCGATTGCGTCACTGCATGTCAATTCGATGCAATTCAAATCAATCCTGAAACTGATCTTCCTGAAATCGATGAAGATAAATGTACTGCATGTGGTGCTTGCGCTAAAACTTGCCCTAAAAAAGTCATCGAACTACGCAATAAAGGAGTAAAAAGTCGTCGCGTATTTGTATCTTGCATCAACAAAGACAAAGGTGCCATTGCTCGCAAAGCTTGCTCTGCTGCTTGTATCGGTTGTGGCAAATGCCAAAAAGCTTGTCCTTTCGGTGCTATTAAAGTTGAAAACAATCTTGCATACATCGACTTCGAACTCTGCCGTTCTTGTCGCAAATGCGTGAACGAATGTCCTACTGGCGCTATTCACGATGTAAACTTCCCTACTCCTGCCCCTGTTGCAGCTAAACCTGTAACAATAAAACCTGAAACATTGAAGGTTGCAACTGAAAAACCTGTAGAACCTAAAATTGAAGATAGCAAAGAAGATATTAAAGAAATTATTAAAATTGAAGAACCTAAAGTTGAAACTACAATCATACCAACTCCAGTAAAAGAGATTATCGAGGAGGTAAAAGAAGAAGTAGTTGAAATTGTAGAGGAAGTAAAAGAAGAGGTTGTAGAAATCATAGATGAGGTAAAAGAAGAAGTGATCGAAATCATCGAAGAAGTAAAAGAAGAGGTTATAGAAACAAAAGAAAAAGTTGAAGAGATAATCGAAGAAGTAAAAGAAGTAATAAACGACAAAAAACTGGAAGACTTCAATAATACTCCTGTTTCTGAACTAATCGACGAATCACTTCGCATAAAACCTCGCGAAAAGAAAGAGCCAAAACAAACTAAAAAGACAAATTCAAACGATAATATGCAATCGCTTGGGTTCTAACTAAAACATATAAACTTTAACTCATCACTACTAAAAATATAACAAAGCGAAATAAAGTAAATATTGCTACTCGCTACTATAAGTCTGTAAGATGAAAACATTCAAAATAGGTGGTGTACACCCAAAAG
>JAZLDO010000169.1:0-16165 GCA_045614825.1 Candidatus Aphodosoma sp.
GATGGTAGATTTTTAATAATTTTGCATTGAAAAAATTTACAAAATGAAGAAACATTTAATCATATTAACATCTGTTGATGTGATGCGTATAGCTCCTGAGTCGGTTGTGTATATTGAATCGGATGGTAACTATTCGACTCTTGTGCAAATGAATGGTGAGAGGCGTATGTTGACGTTCCAACTTGGACAAATGGAGAAAATGATAGCATTGCAATTAGGTATAGAGGGTAGTATTTTTATTCGTATAGGTAAAAGTTTGATTATCAATCGCTCTTTTATCTATTATATTAATCCGTCTAAACAAAAATTGACACTGTCCGATGCTGCTACTTTTTCTTATACCATTACAGCATCAAGAGAGGCATTGAAACAACTAAAAGAACTTGTAGAAAAAGAAATAAAATAGTTATTAAAACAATGAAAGAGATAGGAGAAGATCAAATACGTGTTATTGGAAAAGATTCTGATAGTAACAAGTTATTCAATAGTAAATGGATTGTAGCTATTATAGTAATAGTTATTGCGTTGCTTATTGTTATAGTTTTATTATTTAATAATTTTAACAAAGAAAAGGTTATATTAAATGAGTTGGCGCAAGCATATTATGAGCCTTTTTCTTTGGAGCAGAAAGTTGTGTATGAAAATAAAGTATTGATGCAATCAACTATTGAAGAAGTTCAAAAGGCTTATACTGAAATACATGATACAATGATAAATGATGTACCATTGAAAATTTATATACCACGAGGTGTTGCTTATTCCTTGCATATAGGTCCATTTGATAAAACAGATACAACCATTATTTTTATAGCACAGGCAGCGGATATTCGAGCTGATAATGCAGGTATTGTAGGAGCTTTTGTTTTAGAAGGAGAACCTTTGTCAAGAGGATTATCAAAAAAAGGATATTGTGCTATTATTGATAATAAGATTACTATTGGTGTGGCGGAGAATTCACCTTTGTTTGAACGAGCAACAGAGCGTAATGGTTATTTCTTTCGTCAGTATGCCCTTGTGGATAATAGGCAATTGGTTGAAAATAAACCTAAAGGTAAATATACACGACGGGCTATAGGTTATTATAATGGAGAAGTAGCAATATTTGAAACATTGACTCAAGAATCTTATCATGATTTTTCACAATCATTGGTTGATTTGGGTGTAGAAACAGCTATTTCGTTGGTAGGTGGTACTGCATACGGATGGGCTATTGATAAAAGAGGAAATTGTAATGAATTTGGAAACGAGGTGGATTTTGTAAATGATCCACTAAAAAAGAATGTGAATTATATTATTTGTCGTACAAAATAAAAAGTATATTATGGATATTTTCGAATTTGAGTTTATGGTTATTGTTGTTGCTATATTAGCAACGATATCAGTTGGTTTTATAGCACATAGTGTAGAAGCTATGATAAATAGGGATAGAGACAATGTGCCTAAATTTCGTCGTAAATTGCTTAAATCCCTAAAAGAATATGGAATAGAGAATGAGATAAAAGATGAAATGGTCATGGTTACCAAAAAAGGATGGAATATCAGACTTGTTTTTTCAAAAGGTCGTGATGGGAATGTTGATGTAAAACTACAAGCGGGTATTAGTCTGAAAGATTTCAATATAGATGGATGGGGCGAATTAGTGATTGAGCATCAATTAAATAATTTTCTTGTGCAAGGGCAAGCTATTTTTGTAGATAGAAAGCAATTGTTTATCCAATCTTTTGAGTCATTCCATAGGGTTGATTCTCTCATGAAAGTGTTGGATTCGTATATTGATATCATGAATCAAATTCATGTATATTTGTATGATAATAAACAACGAATAGAGGCTGATTTTGGCGAAAAAGAACAAGAACAAAATATCCGTAAAATCGGATTTTAATTTTTTTTTTTGAACGTATGCGAAAACTGCTATTCTTTCTATTATCCCTCATTATATTAGTGGCTTGTGGTGGCAAAAAAGAGCAAGAACATACAGCAGATAGAGCCGTAAATACAACCACAAACGATACTATTACTACATACTACAACAAACAATACTACACAAACAATACCTCAATAACTGCTCTTACCATAATAAATGATACAACAATTAGAAAGTATTATCATAAAGACGAAACTGAGGATTGTACACGTTTTATGGAGTTTGAATATTATATGCCACAATTGAATAAGGTAGCAGAAGATTCAATTTGGCGAACTATCACTTGTTCTTTATGTAAAACTTATTACGATAGCCTATCTTGCGAGAAAACATCGATAGGCATGGAGACTGACTTTTTTGAGAAAATAAATGAAGATCCTAACCATTATCTATATGCAATACATTATGGCAGACCTGCGTGGGTGACTGAAAACTTCGTTGCTTATACCACTTGGGAGTGTCATTTCAGATCAGAAGGAGAATTGTCTTGGCACGAATATGAGTGCGTTAAACATTATCTTTTTGACTCAAAAATTGGCAGACGTATCATTGCAGATGAGATATTTAGTAGAAAAGGTACGGCCGATTTTCTTGCTCGGATAAATGCCGAGTTGCTTGAAAAGCTTGGCGAGGCATTGATGTTTCCGCCTACCAAACTTGATAATCTATCTTTCACTGCTGACACCCTAACCATCACATATAGCCCCTATGCTGTAACAGGTTATATGTTAGGTTTCATAGAATTGAAGTACCCAATGGCAGACGTTTTGCCCTATATGAATAAAAAATCGGTGATATATCGGACTGTGACGAAATAGATTTGTTGTTATGCTTTGCTATATGAAATAAAATTACTATCTTTGTAGTCATGAAAAAAATAGTATTATCAATCCTAATATGTTTTGTTGCAGTGGGATTTATTGCTGCAAAGCCTCAACGTGTAAAAAAACAGAAACAAAAAATGGTTAAAATCGAAACTACTCTCGGCACTATCAAAGTGAAACTCTATGATGAAACTCCGCTTCATCGTGATAACTTCCTTAAATTGGTGAAAGATGAATTTTATGAAGGCGTTCTATTCCACCGAGTTATAAAAGACTTTATGATACAAGCAGGTGACCCAGAATCAAAAACTGCTGATTCTACAACTCGTCTTGGTGCTGGTGGTTTGGGTTATACTGTGCCTGCTGAGATAGTTTTTCCTCAACTTTATCACAAAAAAGGTGTACTTGCAGCTGCTCGTCAAGGTGATATGGTTAACCCTGAGAAGAAATCATCAAGTTGCCAGTTCTATATAGTGCAAGGTCAGACTTTTACTGACGAGCAATTGGACCAAATGGAGATGCGACTTACATACCAATTGCGTATGAAAGAGCCTTTCAAATATACTGATGAACAACGCACTGCGTATAAAACCTTTGGCGGTACGCCTCACCTTGATGGACAATACACCGTGTTTGGCGAAATAGTAGAAGGCTTTGATGTATTACAAAAAATATCAGAGGTAGAAACTGGTGCTGCTGACCGCCCTAAAGAAGACATCAAAATCTTGAAGGTGAAGGTTTGCAACAGATAACAGGATTGTTTAGACAGAATGACATACAGACAAAATTTATATTTCTTCAATATATGCCTTGCTGAAACTAAAGTTTCATCATAAGCAAATGAAAGATAGATTTGAAGTTACATTTATTAAATATGTCTTTAGCGTCAAGATTTTTACGAAGTAAAAAGCGAGACCTTTATGTAAAAAAAATATGTTCTTCTGTCATTATGTCTAAAAAAAAATATATAATTTAGTATTAATATTCTACAAATGAAACTATTAGAATACAAAGGCGTAAATGTTTGTCAAGAGGGTATAGATGTGCTCTCAGCTGTGGATTTTTCGCTTGAAAGAGGCGAATTTGTTTATCTCTGTGGTAAAGTAGGTTCTGGTAAATCATCTTTACTCAAGACACTCTATGCCGAATTGCCAATAAAAGAGGGAGAAGCACGCATATTTGATTATGATTTAGCGAAACTAAAACGCAAAGATATACCATTTCTTCGTAGAAAAATAGGCATAGTATTTCAAGACTTCCAACTACTCAATGACCGCAGTGTGAGTGATAACCTTGAATTTGTACTACGAGCAACAGGTTGGAAATCAAAGAAAGAGATAGACGACCAGATAGACTTTGTACTTTCAACCGTAGGCATGGCAAAAAAAGGCTACAAATGGCCACATCAACTATCAGGCGGAGAACAACAACGCATAGTGATAGCTAGAGCACTACTAAATTCACCAGAATTGATAATAGCCGATGAGCCAACAGGCAACCTTGACCCTCAAACAGGGCGTGAATTGATGGAACTATTGCATGCTATATCACAAAGCGGCACAGCTGTGATTATGGCAACCCACAACATGCAATTCATCGAAGAGTATCCAGCCAAATGTTGGGTTTGCGAAGAAGGGCACCTAAAGGAGTGTTGTAAATAAAACAAAAATAAAATCATATATCAAAAAAATAGTTGATATGTGATTTTTTTTATAAAATAAGTTAAAAAATATTTGTTTGTCTAAATAAAAAATTATAACTTTGCTCGTCTAAAAATTCAGAATATTGAGATTATTTGAAATAAATTATTTATTAACCATTAAATCAAAAAGTATGAAAAAAATCTTACTTTTGGCAGTTGCTTTTATGTCAATGATGGCATCTGCACAAATTCTTAACGTTGAATCTGTTGAGAAATTGAACATTCCTCAAAACAAAGATTCAAAGATTGCAGGCATTAGTCCTGATGGTTCTTATGTGCTTATCACTTCTCAATCAAATGAAGGTTTGGCGAAGTTTGATTTAGCAACTAATGTAGTTACAACTCTTACAGATGCAGTTGGAGCAGGCTACAATGTAGAGATTTCGGCTGATTCGAAACAAGTAACTTATCGTGAAATTACATTGGCAAAAGACAATGGACGTTTGACATCTTTGGTTCGTCAAGATTTGGCAACAGCAAAGAGATCAACTCTTGTGAAATCTACTCGTAATATGCACCAAGCAAGAGCAAGACAAGCAGCAGCTCCTGTAGTGTCTATCCAAAACGGCGAACTTGTTATCACAGTAGGTACAGTATCTAAAGTATTGTCGCCTAATGGACAAGGTCGTAGCTATTTGTGGCCAAGCCTCTCGCCTGATGGTACAAAAATTCTCTATTTCGTATCAGGCAATGTTTGGGTATGTAATATTGATGGTTCAAATGTTACACGCATTGGTAACTTCCGTGCACCACAATGGTATAACAACAATGTTGTAGTAGGTATGAACGACATTGATAATGGTCATTTCGTTACCTCTTCAGAAGTTGTGGCTTATACACTTGATGGTAAAAAACAAGTGCTCACATCGGGCAATATCATGGCTATGTATCCTTACGCATCAGCTAATGGTAAAAAAATAGTTTGCTCAACACCAATGGGTGAAGCATATATTATTAACATTAAATAATAGAGTACTATGAAAAAGATATTACTATTTATCGCTGCTGTTATGACGTCAGCTGTCATGATGGCGCAATTAGAAGGCAAAAAGGTTTATGTAAACCCAGGTCACGGTAGTTTTGGTCCAAATGACCGCCCTATGGCAACAATACCTTATCCTAACCTCTCTACAACAGGTATGCCTGATACATGTGGTTTCTATGAGTCAAATACAAACCTCTGGAAAACCCTCGAACTTGGTCGTAAACTTGAGGCAGCAGGTGCTGTAGTAATGCATTCACGCACAGCTTGTGGTCCTTGGGATTATGAGTATCCATATACAGGCTTTTCTAGTTCGGAATATATGGCACGTCCTGATTATGAGACTTATAACAAAGCTCTTTCTGTTATCTGCGAAGAGGTAGAGGCTTTTGGTGCTGATTATTTCATCTCTGTTCACTCAAATGCAGCTTCTGAAGGTACAACAACCAACTATCCACTTTTGCTTTATAAAGGTAGTGATGCTGACGACTTTATTGATGGTAGTAAGAAAATGTGTGAAACTTTGTGGCCATACTTGTTTGAATGTATGAACAGCGGTTTAGACCCATATTCTTATTATAGCCTTACAAAAATGAACAACCGTGGTTGTGATGATTTCTATGGTTATACTCTTGGCGTATTGAAAAGCCACAGTTCACCTGGTTATCTTTCTGAAGGTTACTTCCATACTTATCAACCTGCTCGCCACCGTGCGCTCAACCCTGATTATTGCAAACAAGAAGGTATTCGCTACTATCGTGGTATTGCTGCTTACTTTGGTGAACCTGCTGAAACTACAGGTTACATCATGGGTACAGTGAAAGACCTCCACGAAAAAATGTCGCACAACCTCTACAACTACGCTGCTAAATCAAATGACCAATGGGTGCCATGTAATGGTGCAGTAGTAACTCTCTACAAAGGTGGAGTAGAAGTAGCTTCTTATAATGTAGATACACTCTACAACGGTATATTCTATTTCCCTGACCTCGAACCAGGCAATGACTATACACTTGATGCAACATGCGAAGGCTACAAACCATTGTTCGACTCTTACAAAGAGCCTCTCACAGTGAAAGCCAACGAAACTACATATCCAATGATCTTCTTGGAATCAGAAACTTATGAACCTCCAAAAGTAGTTTATGTAGATTATCCAGACGCAGCTAAAGCAGGTGCAATAACTCCATCTAATATCACTCTTGGTGAAGCAGTTGCTGCTACTTATGAAATCGAAGGTACTATCAAACGTACTATCCAACGTGGCGACTCAACTATCATTCTTTCACATACAGAAGACAAAACAGCTCACCTCTATCTTGTTAACAACAAAACAGGCGAAATTGCTAATATCCCAACAGAAGGCATCGACCCTATTGATGCAGAAAATGTAGGTAGCTTCCTCGCACTTTCTGATATAGCAATGACTTGCGACGGTGTGCTTCTTGGTTGCAACTATATCCGTTGCCAATACGATGATGCCCAAGTAAAAGAAGGCTACAAACGTGGTACACTCCAATTCTATCGTTGGGACACACTTCATGTGGCTCCAACTAAATGGGTTAGCACACAACACTCTTCTAACTTCTATCAAGGCAATATGGGTATGTCATTTGCAGTTAAAGGCGAAATAGAAGATTGTATGTTGTTGTTTACAGGTCATCATGGAACATACGAAGGCATCCGCTTCTCTTATATGGCAGTAGTTGACAACGTAGTTGCTTCTACAGGCTATACAGGTTATGAAATTGACGAACTTGCAACATTCTATTTGCCACGCACTGGCGAACCATATTTGCTCCAACTCTCACCACGTAACGAAAAAGCAGATTATGTGTTTGATGCACCTAACACATTCCAAATGGAATTTGCATTGAACTATGACGTGAAACAAGAAAATACACTTCTTGGTGTCTTGACTACAGATTCAGTTAACATCGCAGGTCATGCATCATATATCCGTTATGCAGGTCATTCACTTGCAGTTATGCCTTACTACAATGCCGAAGGACTTGTGGCAGGTGTACGCATGTATGACGTTACAGAAGGCTTTGATGTAGCCAAAGAAGTAAAACTCAATGCAAACCTCGAAACTCCAGTTCAAGCAGCCTATGCAGCAGCAACAGTAGTTGTTAAGAATGGAGAATTCATCATCCGTCTCATCACAGATGCCACTATCACTACATTCTCAACTGAAGGTGTTGAGCAACCTATCGTTGCTGGTATCTATGCTTATGGTTTGAATGTAACAAAAGCAGAATCAGCTTATACATTTACATTTACTGCTAATGCTGATGCCGTAGCTGCTAATATCATTTTCTATCAAAATGATGTAGAAGTTGGACGTCAAGCAGTGGCTAATGTAATGAAAGGAGCTAATAGCGTAGTTGTTAATGAATCAGAACTTCCAGGTGATGAAGGTGTTGCTACTACATGGGCTATAGAACTTCAAGGTGAAGCTATTTCTAATTGGGGCGTTATCTACAAAGATACTGAGCACACTTATGGTCGTGCATTCAATGCTGTCGATAACTCTCCTGAGTCTGACTTCTTCGGTCGTATTTATGTAATGGACCGCCAAGGATCTTCTACATCTGCTAATGCAGTATATAATGGTGTCTATGTATTCAACCAAGATTATAGCAAAGTAAACACAACTCAATATCGTGGTGGCGTATCATTCGGCAACCCTGTTCATGCTACTATTGACCAATATGGTACTGTTTATTTCTCTGACTGGTCGGACCCTAACTCTGGTATATGGCGCGTAAATCCTGCTGACCTTGAAGGTACTTATACTAACTTCTTCGAAGGTTCACGCGATGGCAGTGGTGTTATCTCTAATAATGGTGTAGCAGTAGGATCTTCTACTCCTGGTATCAATATTTATGGTTGTGGTAAGGATGCTAAACTCATTGTTTACAATGAAGATGCTAGCGGTACACTTCCTAAAAATGGTATAGCTATATATAATATTGGTAACGAAGATGGAACACTCAAAACTTCATGGGCTGAGGCTCCAAGTGCAACATTTGCACTAACTGGTCAAGGCAACACCGAAGGTAACGTGTGGGGTACATCACATGGTGTATTTGTTGCTCAAAACCGTACATTAGGCAACAATAATACTTCTGCTACATCATTAAAATTCTATTCATGGGATGGCACAGAGCAACTTTCTTCTGCAGTTGACCCATATAAAGATATCATTGATGGTACTAATGGTGGTGGTTATGCTGTATCGCCAGATGAAAGCATTTTGGTGCTCAACAATGGTTCGGCTCAATTCCTTGTATTCGACATTACTTGGGAAGGCGACAAGCCAGTGCTTGCTCTCAGATATGCTTATAACCATGGTATCACTGCTGCTATTCGTCAAATGAATTTCGACTATGCAGGTAACCTTGTTGTTACTGGTGATAACGTAGTGCGTATCTACACTATGCCACGTACAAACAACGTAACTACAACACCAGCCAAACGTTCATTAATCGTTTCAAAAGGCGAATTAGCACCAACAGATGCCGAAAATCTTGAACTTATGGCTAACGTTTACTCTAACAATGGCTCTGTATATGTAGAAGCAGAAATTGGCTCAGAAATCTCAATTTATACAGTTCTTGGTCAACGTTTGTTCTCAGCCAACGCAACATCAAATGTTATGGTAATCAACAATATCCCTGCTAACATCGTACTTGTACGCATTAACAACCAAGTAGTCAAAGTTGCGATTAAGTGAAAGTAAAGTAGAGCTTGCTCTAACTTTACTGAACGCAAGCAACTTCAACAAGGTTAAAGTTGCGATTAAATAAAAACAAACTAGTTAGTCCAGAAGCACCTGGATTAACTAGTTTTTTTTATATTAAAAACAAACACCTATAGAAAAACATGACAAAAAAAAGAGTGTAAAATTTTCAGTAAACAAAGTTTTTTTGTAACTTTGCAACACAAGAAACATAAGCTCTTAATTTATATGACCTCCTCTTTACGATTTTGTCCCGGTAAGTGTGACCCACAGATATTGAATCGCACAGAGCAATTTTATCTTAAGCATTTTCAGAAAGGCGATAAATTGCATTTTGCACGTGGTACATTCAATCATTTTCTCTTTATGCTCGATGGTGAAATGATTCTAAATTCCGTCGAGTGTCACAATTTTCATCTTTCTAAAGACCATTACGTCTTTCTCTATCATGATTTTGAATATGACACTGTTATTGTGTCTGACGATACTACACTGCTTGTGGCTGATTTCACAATTGATGATTCGCGCATTTGTGATCCAGTAGAGGAGGAGTCTATAGTCACTTCGATTCGCAGTAAACACCGTGTCTTTTCTATGTTTGAATTCAATGACCTAATACGCAATTGGACCGAATCTCTTGCAATACATATTGAGGCGAACAACCTATCATGCAAAATGTTCAACCGCATCAAAATGCAAGAACTATTTATTATATTCAAATTTTATAGTTCAAAAGAGGAGCAAATCAATATGTTTCATCACCTGTATGATAGTAAAATGAACTTTCGTATGCTTTGTGATACCTATATTCTATCGGTTCATAAAATTGAAGACTTAGCTCGCATCTGCAATATGAGTTTGAGTTACTTTAAAAACACATTCCAGAAAGAATATAACGAGAGTCCACATAAATATATGCAAGAGCAACGAGCCGAAGAGATAAAAACTTTAATTGCAAATAAGACATCAATCAAAGAGATAATACTGAAATTAGGCTTTACCGATCATTCACACTTCAATCGCTTTTGCAAGAAACATCTTGGTTTGTTGCCATCGGAGATGTAATATATACAACAATTCAGTATATTATACAAACGGAACTTTTATGACATATAATTGTCTTAGAAGTTTCGTTTTTTTATGTATTTAACAAAAATGCGAAAAATTTAATGAAAAAATAACGAATAGTAACCAAAAATACATTAATGCTAATAAAAAATAATATGTTGTAGAACATGTTTTTGTGTTTTTTTTTACATTTGTTTTTATTTAGTTATGAAAATTGACATTAAAAAAAGCCCAAAGTAGTCAAAAAAATCACTCGTAAATAACTTATAACAAATAAGTTCTTTATTTTGTACAAACGATTTTTCAAAATGTACAAACGAATTTTAATAAATTTTTTTTGTTTTTGTGTTTAGAAGTGTAATTTTACTACGAGAAATTATATATTATTTTAACTATAAACAAAATTTATTTTATGAAACGAAAAGGTACTTTTTTTAGTGTATTGAAGAAAGCAATCTTTTTAATTGCTTTATTCATGTTTGCCGTGGCGCAAGAGTCGAAGGCATATGATATTGGATTCCAAAATTGGAATAACGATGACTTGAGCATTACTTGGAATAAAGAGCGCGCTGCTTTCAAGTTTACTATGACAGTGTATGATTGGGATGGCGCAGATGAATGGGTTTCTTATATATATATTAGCTGTGGAGGTAAGAATTTTGTGTGTGTTGATAGTTGGTTTACAGACTCAGATAGTGAAGCTCAATATAGAATAAAAAAGGAGAATAATTATGGTAATCTGTATGTTGATAACTCTTCTTGGACATCAATAGGTTCTTCATTTGTTACATTATCACAAAAAGAAAATGATGGATATCGAGGACGAATTACTTTTTATTGGTATCCACCAGCATCTGATTTTGGTAAGTCTTTGAAGTTTGTCTTGTCAGGTAAAACACGAGATTCAGATAATGATGTTTACAATTTCCCAGGGACGTCAATAAATATTTCATCTCCTGTTTATGAATATAAGCCATCTATTACTAATAATGGATGGGATTATTCAAATGGTAAATATAAGTTTGCAATTACTGGACTTACTAATGGTAACAAATATAGCCATACGCGCACATGGCACTATATTGAGACTAAGCATTATGGTGGTAGTTGGACTGATCGTGGATATATTCATACCTCTACTAGTACAACAAACCCTAATCATTCTGTTTCGATGACGGAATTAGTTGGTTATACTACGGGAAATTGGAAGGGGCAACAAGTGACATCACGTCAATTTGCCGAAGGTGTTTCTATTCGAGTAAAGAGCGAGACTCAAGCAGATTATGGTTCTGCTCCTGATAGAATGGATCGTATTTCTTCAAATGAAATACATGTGGGTAGAACTGCTGTGTTTGAAAATCGTGATTTGACTATTACTCAAAAAAATCGTGATATTACGCTCTCTTGGAGTGTTTATAATCCTTCAAGTTCATCAAACCTTAATACAGCTCCATTTGCTGTAGAGAAATGGGATGTAACTACATCACAGTGGGTGCAATTAGCAGAAGTTGCATATAACTATAGTAAATCTAATTATTCTTATACATATAAACTTACCGATGCAGAATGTAATAAAGGTGATCAAACATATAAATTCCGTGTTTGGAAGAAAATGTTTGATACATACGGGCTTTGGTATGAGCATATGAGTACGCATGAAACAAGTAAAGTTATTTATACCAACTATAAAAAAGCGGAAATAGAAAGTATTAGTCCTATAGCAGATGGGGCTATAGTAAAATGGTATTTTACTTCTGCTAATGGTATATGGGATGATAAAGGTAGTTATAGTTTAACTGTTACTAGCAATGGTTCTTCTACTTCATATATTCCGACTTATGAGGTTATGGAATACAAAATTTCTAGCCTTGTTGGTTGTGTAAGATACTCTGTAACTTTAAGTCAAACTGCTAATAATAAATCCCATTACACATCTAAGAGTGTAGAAATTTTGATGCCTCGCGAAGATAAAGATACTCTTTATTTTGAAAGTTTCGAGGTATCGAAGGGTTATTATAACGATAATGTAATGATTAATTGGACTGTGCCGAGTAGTGCAAAAGATTTTAAATATTTTAATATCACACGTACTCCTATTAATGGTTCGACACAAGCGGTACAAGTAGCTCAAATACAACATTCAGGATTGACATCTTATAGTTATCAAGACAAAGCAATGAATGCTGGACAACTTTATAACTATGCTATTGTAGGATATTCTGAATGTGATGGTCAATCTGCTTTTGCTAATTCAAAATCTGATATCGGCTATAGTCAGCCATACGCAACTGTGTCGGGTCGAGTGGCATACGAAGGCGACCAAGCTGTACCTGGTGTTACGATTGCTGTGACTGGAGGCGATGAGAATCAAGAAAATTACTCGGTGTTCTTTAATGGTAACGACCCATCTTCTCACATGAAATTGCCTGCTGAGGTGATTGATTTTAAAAACAATGATGAAATTACATTCCAAGCTTGGATTAATCCTGATATTTTTCATACAACAAGTGCATTTGTTTTCTCTAAAAATTCTACGCTTGATGTTATTTTAGATAAAAACAATAGTTTGATGTTGTATGTATTGGGTGCAACTTGGCATACAAATAAA
Organism: Candidatus Aphodosoma sp.; assembly: GCA_045614825.1. Taxonomy (GTDB): domain Bacteria; phylum Bacteroidota; class Bacteroidia; order Bacteroidales; family Paludibacteraceae; genus Aphodosoma. Next base: position 12,854 of record JAZLDO010000169.1, read on the forward strand.
ATTCTTAAGGCTAATGAATGGACGCATCTATCTTTTATCGCTAAGTATGATAGAGCTGCATCTAAAGCGAAGATGTCTTATTATTTAAATGGTGAGTTTTTTGGGGAACAAGAGTTTACTACAAGTATAAAAGTAGAAGATCATATCGCTGATACTTTTTATGTAGCGGCTAATTCAAATGGACAAAATGGTTATCGTGGTTATATTGATGAAATCCGTTTCTGGAATAAGTCTCTCGATTCTGCTACTATTGTTAATAACTACAATGCATATCTTTCTGGTCGCGAAGAGGGACTTTGGGCATACTATCGTTGTAATGAAATGGGAGTTCAACGCGTATTTGACCAATCAGGGCGTAATGGCGTGTTTAATAAGCATGATGGTGATTTAGGAGTTATGGCAAATCACTCAACTATGGTTCCTTCGGCAGAACAATTGTCAAATAAAACAGTAACAGATGCAGATGGAAATTATTTGCTCAATACAATTCCTTATACATCTGAGGGTGTACAATATAATGTAGTGCCTCTATTTGGTGTACACGAATTTAAGCCAAATAAAAAGCCTATTTATGTTTCGCCTTCATCGATGGTATTCAATAATGTTGATTTTGAGGATGTATCGTCGTTTGATGTTGAAGGTGTAGTTTATTACGAAAATACGACTATGCCAGTTGAAGGTTGTACATTCTATATTGATGGTAATATCTGTTCTCGCGATGGTGAAATGATTACTACCGATGCAGAAGGTAAATTCAAACTTAGTGTGCCTATTGGTGAACACTTTATCCGAGTTGAAAAACAGGGTCATGAGTTTGCTAATGGAGGTCGTTTCCCTGCCGACCCTAATGGTGTGGGTACTCGTTTCACTTTCGAACAACCAATGCAAGGACTTACTTTTACTGATGTAACAAAAGTAACGGTGGCAGGTCGTGTTGTTGGTGGCGAAATTGAAGAGCAAAAACCTCTCGGATTTGGTTTGAGTAAAGCTAATATTGGTAAAGCCGTGGTTGTTCTTAAAACAGGATGGAATATGAATATGACTACCGAAACAACAGGAGCTTCTACGTCATACAGTATTAATTCAAATAGATTAGATTTGCAAAATGCAACTTCTTCTGTTGCTTCAAAAGTTTATGTTGAAGGTGGTGATGACACTAAAGTGAAAGAAATTATTATTGAAACTGATTCAGCAACTGGTGAATTTGCGGTATTATTGCCTCCAGTTCAATATACAGTTGACAGAGTAGAAATTCCGTCAAATAGCGAAGTCGTTTTTGATTCTGAAACTATTGGTTTAATCGATGCGTCTAATCCAATGAATATCAAAACAGATTCAATTGAATATGCTGATGGTGATTGTGATGTATTTGAATATGTAGCTTCTCTCAAATTGGCTTATCGCGTTAGACCTGAATTTGTAGTAACTCATAATGCTGATGGTTCGTTTGGAGAAAAAACTTTTAAATATTCTGATCTTGAATACTCTGAAGAAATATATTTGTATAACGTATTAGAAGATGGTTCTATTGAATATAAATTTGGTAGTCCTGTATTCCGTCAGTTGAATCCTTACAAATTTAAACTTTCTGCATTCGAAGAGTATGTAAATAAAGATACGGATGATTACGTGTACGATCAAGTGCCTTTGGCTAATACTATTGTGACAATTGTCAATCAATTTGCTACAGGTAATCAAGTGGCAATAAAAGATACTCTTGCTTTTGTTGATGGCCAGTTTATTGAGTTGGCAGAAAATCAGTTAATGTTAGACTCTATGGGTAATGCCGAATATGAATTTACTGCAGGTTTCCCTAATATTATTGAACCATATACACTCGGTTTGAATATTAAATATAATACAAATGGTCAAGATCTTGAATGGAGTGAGAATTCGACATTTAAAGCAATTGTATTAGGCGAATTACCTACAGGAACTAATTTCGTAACATCTGGTCCTGATAAAGTGTTAATGATTTTGCGCGACCCTGCAGGTACAAATTCTCATGCTTTTTACGAAAAAGGCGTGACAACAACATACATTGAACAGGATGGTGGCTCTTTCATTACTAACAATGAAGCGATGGTTACTACCTCTTTAGGTTTCGATTTGAATACATTTGTGGGTGTTGGTGCTGGTGTATATCTCGAAAATAACTCTCATCTTGATTTGGAAGTAGGCGTAAACGTAAATTACAACTATTCAGGTTATAAAGAATGGTCAACTACTACAACAACTACTGAGCGTATTACTACTTCGGCAGAAGCAGATTATGTGGGTTCTAATGGTGACGTATTTGTGGGCTCTGCTACTAATATTTTGTTTGGCAATGCTCGTAGTGTAGATATTCGTCGCAATCCTAATGATATGGAAAATTTCATCATCTCTAAAGAGGATGTGATTACAACAGGTAGTCAGTTTGCGACAGGATTTAAATATACTCAATATTATATTGAAAATGTATTGATTCCTAATCTTTATCTTAATCGTAATGCATTATTACAACAAGTGTCATCTATTGACGGTATTGTAAATAGTAGTGTTGATCCAATCTTTGTTACAACACTTTCGCCAGATGACAATCGTTTTGGTAGCGATAATTTTGATAAAAATGTATGGGGTAATCTTGCTGTTAGCAAAGACAAATTGTCAGGACCAAGTTATACTATGATTCTTCCTGTCGAGCAAGATCCAAATACTCCTTACGAAGATAAAGTACGTTGGTATAATTCACAAATTGCTATGTGGGAACAAACTCTTGCTGATAACGAAGAGGCTAAAGTTACTGCAATCCAAGATCGTGAAACTTATCTACAAGAAAATCATTCTTTCGATGCAGGTGCTATAATAGAATCTTCAATCCAAACTTGTGAAGCTAATGCCACAAATAATGCTCACGAATTTGAAACTCTTGCAGTGTTGGGTAGTTTGACAGGTGTTGAAGTTAATGGTGTTGGTGTTGCTGTTTCTGCTCGCACTACAACAGGTGGTCGCTACTTTGGTCATACCGAAAATTCTAGCGAAACATGCCTTACTACAGGTTACGTGCTCCAAGAGTCAGGCTATAATGATGCGCTTACTATCGACGTTCTCAATTCTCCTGATGGATTTGGTTCTATCTTCTCTACACGTGGCGGTCAAACTTCTTGTCCTTACGAAGCTGCAGAGTTGACTAAATACTACGAGCCAGGAACTGAGATTTCAACTGCTACTATGCAAATCGAAATACCTCAACTCTCTGTAGTTAATGCTTTTGCAACCGAAGTACCTGCTGGCAAAGCGGCAACTTATACACTCCGTCTTGAAAATATA
>JAZLDO010000170.1:0-9963 GCA_045614825.1 Candidatus Aphodosoma sp.
GCCTTTTTCAACTGCTTTAGTAAGAGCAGCGTCCAAGCCAAGTTTATTAATAGTACGAAGACCAGCTGCAGAAATAGTAAGGCTGATCCAGCAACCTTGTTCTACATAATAGAACTTTTTGTGGAACAAGTTTACATCAAATGTACGTTTTGTACGACGTTTTGAGTGAGAAACATTGTTTCCAATCATTGCTTTTTTTCCGGTAATCTGACAAATTTTTGACATTTTACTTTTATATTTTATTGTTTTACATTATTCCTCAAAAAGAGAGTGCAAAGGTACGACTTTTTTCGCAACCTTGCAAATTTTTCTCAAACTATTTTTTAATTATTTCACCAAACCACCTAAACCGCGTTCTTTCAGGACGTTATATGGACTTAACGTATCGATTTAGAGAAACAATTACACTATCTACTCAACGTTTTGAGGATAAAATATTGTTTTTACTTCATACATAACTTCGAAGATTTAGCATCTTTTCTCTCCGAAATCATGCAAAAGCAATTATAAATTATTTATCTTCTGTATAATATTTAGCACTTTGCTGATGGTAATAATGAGTATTGCCATAACTATATTTACCATAACCATATTTACCATAATGCCCAGTTTTACCTTTTTTAGGCACTTGTAAGTCATTAAGTACAATATATGGATTATTAACATTATCTTGTTGAACTTGTTCAATAAAGTTCTTAAAGAATGATTTATCTGATTTAAACACACGAGTAATCAAAAGATTAACGTCTGCAATACCAGTCAATGCGTATGCATCAGAAACAAGACCAAGAGGAGAAGTATCAATGATACGATAATCATAGCGTTGTTTCAATTCATTCAATAAATTCATCATTTCTTCAGAGCGAACCAATTCCGCTGGATTTGGAGGCACAATACCTGCTGGTAAGAAATGGAAACCTAACTCTTTATCGTCTTTAATAATAACTTCATCAAGAGTAGCCTCTCCAATCAAAACATGAACAAGACCTTTGTTATCTTTATATCCTAATTTTTCTGTAAGTTTAGGATTACGGATATCCATATCTATAAGTACAACTTTATCTGACACAAGCGAATAAACACCAGAGAGATTGATTGCAAAGTGCGTTTTACCATCACCGGACTCAGCAGAAGTAATTAACACCGAAATATCAGACTTACGCTTAGATATAAACTCTACACGAGAACGAATAAGACGGAATCCTTCTGTAAATAATGATTTTGGTTTTTCTGTAGTTTGAACTTTTGAAGCAGACTCATCCGCGTGACGAATAGTACCTAATACAGGAATATTAGTAAGTTTCATCACATCACGTTCTCCACGTATAGTAGTATTTAAAAGCTCTTTTAAGATTATATAAGCTGCAGGAATCAAAAGTCCAATAATAACGAATAGCAAATATATCTTTATCTTATCTCCGCCATTTACTGGCAACTGACCAATACGTGCTTTTTGAAGAATTTTATTATCTGGCACGTTAGATGCTTTACGAATTTGAGCTTCTGATTGTTTTTGAAGAAGGAAAGTATAATAGTTGTCATTAATTTTATATGCACGCTCATAATTAATCATCATAAGTTCTTTTTCAGGAAGATCCTGCAAATCAGCCATTACACCCAAATACTCTTTTTCAAAAGCTTCATGCTCCATTTCATGAACCTTACGAACATTTTCGAGCACTTCAAGCATTGTAATGCGCACCTCATCCATACGTTTTGAATAACGCTCATATTGAGGATTTTTCTCACCTAAATCACTTCTTTTTTGTTGCAATTCATTAAATTTACTTACCAAATCAAGCAATACTGGGTCAGAAACACCAATAGATGATGGAGCAACAAGACGTTCTTCAATAACGCTCTCTTTAAGATATTCAGCTAACTCATCAAAATAAGCCTCTTTTAATGTCAATTCAGAACGCTGAGCATCAAGAGCCGACAATTTAGATAATACAGATGATGTATAAGCATTTACATCAACCATATTATTTTGACGACGATATTGACGCAAACGATTTTCTGATATTTGCAATGAATCAAAAATAAAAGCTAATTGCTCATTGATAAAGTTAATAGTACGAGTAGCCTCCTCGTTTTTCTCTTCAAGGTTAGCTTCGAGAAACTCAGCACAAAGAGCATTAATAAAATCACGATCTCGCGCAACAACATTACCAGTAAGAGATACACTAATAACAGATGACATCTCTCCAATATAACTTAATTGCAAACGAGCAGCAAACTCCTCTTCAAGAGAATAAAAATCACGGAAACGGAACAAAAATTCTGTATTTTCAGCTGGAAGATAGAGTTTATCAATAGTTGCAAACATCAAGAAATTTTCAAACGGCACACCATATTGACCTTTAATTTTAAAATCAGGAAATAGTTCTTTACTAAAATCATCTTCTAGGACAATTTCAAAATTATTATCATCAATAGGAATAAAACGGAACTCACAACCATAAAGTTGCATATCTGCATATTTAAGGCTGATTGCAATAGGTTCACGACCATAAAGATTATGTGTGCGAAAATGCCCTCGAGTATAAAAATCAACACCAAAAGGCAAATCTTGTACTGTCCGATTAATCAAATCGTAAGACCCTAAAATAAGCAATTGGTTATTGGTGTTTATATAGTCCATACCACCACCAAAACCTTGCATAAAATTATAGGCATTATCGGCGGTACTTGATTCAATAATAACCTTTGCCTCGGTATAATATTCAGGCATCCAACTACGATTTTTTAGATATGCCAAACCTAATGCTATAATAAGAGCTATTACAAAGAGATACCAATAACGTAAAAATTTAAACACCCATTCTAATATATTGAAATTAGACTCTTCCTCTTCAATAATAGGAGCTTCATTACTATAATAATACTTTGAATTTTTGTCTGAATAATATTCCATATTAAAAAAAGTTGAAAATTAATATCTTATTTTTATTTTTCACATCTCACGACTAATTAAACGTGTTCCAAACAGAAACAAGCATACTCAACGAAGATGATATCACACTAAGAAATCCCGAATATGAATCAATTGCCCAAAAACGACGTTTTGAAAAATCAAAATATATCACATCATTAGGATAGACATAATAATATTCAGAATCAACTAAAGATGCAGGTCTTATGTCAAATTCAATAATTTTAGTACCCTCGTCTGAACGTCGCAAAATTTTCACTTTTCCATAATCTGCAGAAGAACTAATTCCGCCACAAAGAGCCAACGCTTGATAAATAGTTAAACGATCTTTATAAATAGGGAAATAACCGCGACCAGCATCTCCTATAACACAAAAAGTTCCTGTAGAAAGAGCCAATTTAACCATGATATCATCAGAAAATTCAGCGAGCTCTTCCTCTATTTTTTGCTCAGCCTGCTGTAAAGTCAAACCTGCAACATAAACCTTACTCAAAAATGGTACATCTATAGTTCCATCTTCATAAATACGATAAGTAAAACTTGACGAATTTGTAGAAAGATAAGACGATGCTCTTTGTTGAAACAAAAGAGCAGTCTCTGGATTCATCGAAATAACGCGCAATTCTAACTCATCATTTTTTTGAAGATGATATTGTTCATATTCCCCTTTTTCATATTCAGGCAAACCTTCTCTATCTTGCAACAACCCAATTCGACGAATAGGATAACATGACGACAATAACATTATTGCCACCATATATATAGTGTATTTATATACCTGTCCCATAATATTATTGTTTTGAAGCTTTAGTAATCGTATTAACAATAGAATAAACAAACAAACCAAATGACACAGTCGCAAATGTCATAGAAAGAACACTTGTAAAATGATTTGCTCCCCAATGCTTCGCACTATCAAAAGGAATGTATATAACATCATTAGGCTGTATATAATAATACTCCGAATCAATTATTGACTTAGAACGCAAATCAAATTTCATAACCTTTGTTCCTTCTGGTGTTTGTCGAATAAGGTGCACTTCTTTACGATTAGCATACAACGACAAATCACCACTCATAGCCAAAGCCTCATAAATAGTCAATTGCTCACGAGGTATATTATATCGACCTGTTCCAGATTCACCTATAATAGAAAAACTACGATTAGCCAAACGCACATCTACAGAATAACCTTGCAACATACCATCCAACTTCTCCTCTAATAACAACTTCACTTCTCGCAACGACTTACCTGTAACATCAACACGTCCGATATAAGGATAATCAATACAATTATCCTCTTCTACAAGATAAAGATAAAGCCTTGCCGTAGAATTATCTGGTGTCATATATGTCATACTAGAGACAGAAACATTCCCATTAAACATATCTGCCATCTCCATATCTATTGCATTAACACGTATATACACATAATCTCCTCGTTGCAATTTATAATCGTCAAACGAAACAGAATCATTATATATAGGCACATGCTCTCCTTCTTGCAAATAATTGATTTTCTTCGACATAACACACGAAGAAAATAACATTACAAGCACACTAAATATATATATATACTTTACTTTTTTCATAGTCATACACTATACAACATATATTATGCAAAGGTATAAAAAAAATACATAATACACAACAACTTTGAATAAAGTTTTTTTTTATTTTTCCACATCGTATTGTAAACAACAATAAGATAGAAAAAAATAAAGCACCCATAACATCCAAAAAAAAGCTTATTTCTAGGCAAACCTAAAAATAAGCAGTTCGATATTTTGTGGGCGTTGACGGATTCGAACCGCCGACCCTCTGCTTGTAAGGCAGATGCTCTGAACCAGCTGAGCTAAACGCCCCTTTTTTCAATGCGCAATATGCAATTGAGGGATATGTATTTTTTTTGTGTGGGCGTTGACGGATTCGAACCGCCGACCCTCTGCTTGTAAGGCAGGTGCTCTGAACCAGCTGAGCTAAACGCCCCTTTTTTTCAATTCGTAATTCATAATTCACAATTCACAACTCACAATTATTGTCTTTTGGATTATGATTATTACACCGAATTAGATTGAGGGATAGGTGTTTTTTATTGTGGGCGTTGACGGATTCGAACCGCCGACCCTCTGCTTGTAAGGCAGATGCTCTGAACCAGCTGAGCTAAACGCCCTTTTCCTTCTCAGAAAAGCGATGCAAAGTTACAATTTTTTTTTGAATTGACAAAATTTTATGAATAAAAATACTTATAAAATTTCAGCAACAGTAAAATTGCTACCTCCGACAAAGATTAAATCACCCTCGATGTAGTCTTGTTTTGCTTGAGCAAGTGCTTGTGTTATAGTAGAATAAACATCACCTTTGAGCCCGTATTCGGATGCTTGATTTTGGAGGTCTATTTCGCTTAGAGCGCGAGGTATTTGGGCTTTTGCAAAGTAGTAAATAGCATTTTTAGGTAATAAAGAGAGTACTTTATCTATCTTTTTGTCGCTTACCATACCTATAATTATTCGCAAATTGGTGTATTTTTCGTGTAAAAGTTGTTCGGCGACGAATTTTATGCCTGCTTCGTTATGTCCGGTGTCGCAGATGATTCGTGGATTTTCGGAGATTAGTTGCCAACGCCCCATGATGCCTGTGAGACGACAGACTTGAGCAAATCCGTCGGTGATAGCTTGGTCGGGTATATTGAAGTGACCTTGGCGACGGAGTTCGCGCATGGCAGTGAGGACAGTTCGGCGGTTGTGGTCTTGATAGTAGCCCTTCATTTCGCAATCGGGGAGGGTGGCATATGCCATTTCGGAGGATGCAAAATAGATAGGTGCGGCAACTTCGGCAGCTTTGTTGATGAAAGTTTGAGCTACTTCAGGTTGATATTCGCCGATGATGATAGGTGTGTTTGGTTTAATTACACCACCTTTTTCGTGTGCGATTTCGGAGAGTGTGGCACCGAGAAGGTCGGTGTGATCGATGCTGATGTTGGTAATGATGCTAAGTTCGGGAGAGATGATGTTTGTGCAGTCGAGGCGACCACCGAGTCCGACTTCGATGACGGCAACGTCGATATTTTGTTGAGCGAAATAGCGGAAAGCCATGGCGGTAGTTATTTCGAAAAACGAGGGTTGGAGCTCGGCAATGAGCGGTTGAGCGAGTTCGACGAATTCACAGACAGCCTCTTCGGAAATCATCTCGCCATTGATGCGGATGCGCTCGCGGAAATCTTTGAGGTGAGGTGAGGTGTAGAGACCTACTTTATAACCTGCAGATTGGAGTACGGCGGCAGTGAGATGCGAGCAACTGCCTTTTCCGTTGGTACCAGCGATGTGGATGGTACGGAATTTGCGATGAGGGTGTTGAAATATGCGATCGAGTTCGTGGGTAGTTTCAAGTCCGGTCTTATATGCACGTTTGCCTACGTTTTGAAACATAGGAGCTTGATTATAAAGAATTTCGATAGCGTTATTGTAATTCATAATTTATAATTCATGATTCATAATTAGAAAACAAAAGTTTTCTTTAGAAATTCGGTGCAAATGTAATATTTTTTTTGTAACTTTACAAGCAGAACAAGTTGAAAGTTGAAAGTTGAAAGTTGAAAGTTGAGGTTTAAGTGTTGGGTGATAAGTAAATATATGGTGTAATTGATTGAATTATAGAGAATTATCAACCTTTAAATTATACTACTATGGGAGCAAAGAAGAATTTTATTTTGGACACTAATGTGGTGCTTCATGATTTTAAGGCAATTTACAATTTTGAGGAAAATGATATTTATTTGCCGATAGTTGTGCTTGAGGAGTTGGATAAGTTTAAGAAAGGTAATGATCAGATTAATTTCAATGCGCGGCAATTTGCTCGTGAGTTGGATGATGTGGTGGAGAATAAAGACTTTGTGACTAAAGGAGCATCTTTGGGTGAAGGGAAAGGTAGGCTTTATATTCTTACGCAAAATGAGTGGCCAGAGGAGTTGAACGGTGTATTTATGGAACGCACGGCAGATAATTATATATTAGGTGCTACGATTGTGGTTGGCAAAAAGCATCCGAAGCAGAAGGCAGTGCTTGTGACAAAAGATGTGAATTTGAGGATGAAGGCTCGCGCAGTTGGATGTTTAGCAGAGGATTATATCACGGATAAGGTGGCGAGTATAGATATTTTTGAGAAGGATTATGAGACGTTTGAAAATATTGAGCCTGAGTTGATTGATAGGTTGTATGCAGAGAAGGGAGGTCTTGATGTTGATAATTTTAATTTTCAACACGATATTACGGCGAATGAGTGTTTTGTTTTGAAGAGTAATAGGGCGAGTGTGTTGGCACGGCATGTGGCGAGTGAGGGTGTTATACGTAAGGTGAATAAGTTGCGTAATTTTGGTATTGAGCCTCGTAATGCAGAACAGGCTTTTGCGATGGATGTGTTGCTTGATCCTGAAATACAATTGATAGCATTGACAGGTAGAGCTGGTACGGGTAAGACTTTGTTGGCCTTGGTAGCTGCGTTAACTCAGCATGAGGATTATGAGCAGATTATGTTAGCACGTCCGATTGTAGCGATGTCGAATAAGGATTTAGGTGCTCTACCGGGCGATGCGCAAGAGAAGGTGGCACCGTATATGCAACCGTTGTTTGATAATTTGAATGTGATAAAACATGCGTTGTCGTACTCGGGTAAGGAAGTTCATGAGATTGATGTTATGCAGCAGAATGGGCAGTTGGTGATTGAGGCGTTGGCTTATATTCGTGGTAGGAGTTTGAGTAATACTTATTTTATAATAGATGAAGCGCAGAATTTGACTCCGCATGAGATAAAAACGATTATTACGCGTGCTGGTGAGGGGACAAAGATTGTGTTTACAGGTGATATTCATCAGATTGACCAGCCTTATCTAGATATGCAGTCGAATGGATTAGTGTATATGATTGATAAGATGAAGGGTCAAGATATTTTTGCGCATGTGAATTTGGTGAAGGGGGAAAGGAGTGAGTTGTCGGAATTAGCGAGCAAGCTCTTATAGGTAATTCATAATTCGTAATTTTTTCGCTCAAAGCACCCCTCAACTTTCAGCTACTTTTCTTTTTTTCACCCCTTGGCTTTCAGCCACTCTCCTTTTTTTATTCCTCGGTCTTCCCCCCGCTACAGGGATTGCCTTCGGCGACTTCCTTGTCGTTCGGCAGATCCCTAGCAAGCTCTGCTCTCACTTCTATGTCAATTCCCCTAAAACAGTGGGGAGAATATTAGGCTGCCATAGTTTTGAGTATTTTTATCTGGTTTAGAGGTAATATTCTTACTAATTTTTCAACTAAGTTAATGAAGAACCTTAATAGGGATAAAAGTTAAAAAAAATGTAAAATATTTTGGTATTACATAAATAATGTATATCTTTGCAAATTATATTGGAATTGTTGTGCTTTTATGAAAAAGTTTTTAAATGTTTTTATCGCATTAACTATCGCAATATCAAATATTTTCGCAGAGGTGGAGGCGATTAGGTTGGTGTGGCCAGATGATTTTAGAGATGCAAGTAAGTATGATGGTAAATTGATAGAGTTGAATCAGACATTGTATGTTACGAACATTAGTAATTGGAATAAGTATGGAGAAATTACATTGTCGGGTAAGCGGTTGATGTCGCCTACAGATGTGGCATTGCCGGGGTCGGCAGAATATAGACGTATTGTTGCAGATAATGAATTTGACCAATTAATATTAAGCGATGGCTCAAATAAGCAATACCCTACCCCACGCCCTTGGACAGGGGATAAAGATTATATTCGCACCGGTGCATATACCAATAAAGTAATAGGTAGATTCTCAATTGAAGAATATGGTTATACGATTACACCTACGGAGACTCCTATATTTGAGGGTAATGAACGCCCAACAGAGGTAGTTGATTTAGGAGATTATGATATAAAAGTATGTGGATTTAATTTGCAGATTTATATTGCAACAAATTGGGACGGAGATTATGGTCCTGCGTCGAAAGAAGAGGCAGATAAGCAACATGCAAAGATAGTCAAAGCATTGGCGACAATAGATGCTGACGTGTTTGGATTGGTAGAGGTGCAACAAGGGCAGTTGGCAATGGAGAAATTGGCCAATGCATTGAATGCGATTGATTCGGAGGCAGAATACACATATATCAACGACGGCACACAAGTGAATGGCACATATACCAAATCGGGATATTTGTATAAAGCCAGTAAACTGAAACCACTTCGTCAGTTGCAATCGAATGACACAGGCGTGAAGAATCGAAAAAAAGCACAAGGATTTGAGGTGAAGGCAACTAGCGAGAAGTTTGTGTTTATGATAAATCACTTCAAAGCCAAAAGTGACAAAGGGTCGGGTGACAATGCCGATATAGGCGACGGGCAAGGCAGCTATAATGGCGACCGAGTGCGTGAAGCAACGGCAGTGGTGACATTTGCCAAGTCGTGTGCCACCTATTTTGGCGACAACGACGTGTTGGTGATGGGCGACTTGAATGCCTACTCGATGGAGGATCCAATACGCGTGTTCACAAACGGAGGATATACCAATTTGATAAAAAAATATGAAGGCGAGGGAGGATATTCCTACTCGTATCGTGGTGCAGTGGGATGTCTCGACCACGCATTGGCAAATGAGTCGATGACGGGGCAAGTGACTGGATGTGAGGTATTTCATATAAACACCGACGAATCTACCGTGTTTGCCTACGATGGGTATAGTTATCAAGACAATATGTATCGCTCGTCGGACCACGACCCAGTGGTGGTGGGCCTAAGACTTGGCGTTGGCACATCAATTGACCCCGCAGAGTTGGATAACGGCCGAATAGTGTATGGTGCCAATGGCGTGATAGGCATTGTGGTGGCGGCAGGGTGCGAGATGAAGATATACACATTGATGGGCCAAGAGGTTTATAGCGAGACGATTGTGGCGAACGATTATACACTATCTACGTCAGAGGTTGGTTTGACGTCAGGCATTTATATCGTGAGATTAAGCGAAGGCACCGCCGTCAAATTGGTAGTCAAATAAAA
>JAZLDO010000171.1:0-5224 GCA_045614825.1 Candidatus Aphodosoma sp.
CTTTGATTGTGATAGGCACCCCGTGCTCATCCGAACCACCAATAAACAACACCTCTTCGCCCTTCAATCGCAAATATCTTACATAAATATCTGCTGGGACATACACACCTGCCAAGTGACCAATATGCACCGGACCATTTGCATACGGCAACGCCGTAGTAACCAACGTACGCTTAAAATCTTTCATATATTTTTATTAAATTTCAATTGTATATTTATTAAACTGCAAAGTTACTAAAAAAATATGAAAGAATTAGAGAATTATGAATTAAAATAACTAACTTTGCAAAAAAAATTGGCACTATCAAAAAAAACATCAACTTCTACATATAATACTAACCCAAAACAATAAAACAATTTATGAAAAAATTTATTTCACTCCTATCGCTCACCCTCATTCTCTGCTGTTGCGAAAAAGCACCTATCAACCTAACCGACGAAAACATCGAACGCCGTCTCGAGTCAATGGTAGGCGAAAACATTAACGCCGTAGGCAATACACTCAAAGCCGAAGGATTCAAAAAAATAGATTTCGACACCCAAATCAACTTTACTCGAGGCAAAGAAACATATCTGCTCAAATCAACCGACAAAACCATCATCACCGCAGGCTATCAACTATCAGACACCACAAAAACACAAAAATTCTTAGACAAATACCACTTCCAACTAGATAGCAAACCATCCGACGAATATATCGCAGAAATATATGCATCGCAATTCAGCGATTGGACCAACAGCTACGTCGACTCAATACCAACTAGTAGCAACGACTACATCTACGTCTACAACGACCCAATAGCATTTTATAGCACACTACAAGTAAACTCAACCAATTTAGTATATGCCTCAGAAAACTGGATAACCGGCGAAAAAAACAAAGGCCAGATGTGGAGCATACAGCTCGGTAAAGGAGCTAAAACAGTATGCATCATATATTCCGACTTCACACTAGCTCAATAACCAAAAAACATAAAAAATCCGCCCTCAACACAACACACTGAAGGCGGATTTTTTTTTCATCCTCAATACACACTCTCAGTGTGTATTCATTCTTAAATTTTCCAAAATTTAAATATACTATAGAGATACCTGCAAGCAACCTTCGCCTTACCTGAAAAATACACACTCTCATTGTGTACTCTCATCTCCAATCAACACAAAAAAACCTATCACAACATCACGAAATCGAACCCCAATTCACATTCCCTCGCTGCAAACGTTGCAACTGACGCAACAACACCGAATGTTCCGCCAACCCCAACTCAGGATCCCGCTCCAACAACTCCTTCGCCACCGAACGTGCCGTCTGCAACAAACGCCCATCCGTAGCCAAATTAGCTATCTTCAAATCAAACGGCAATCCACTCTGCTGCAAACCATCAATATCACCCGGACCTCTAATCGTCAAATCAGCCTCCGCAATCACAAAACCATCTGTCGAATCACACATTATCTGCAATCGCTTACGCGTATCATTTGCCAATTCATATTTCGACATCAATATACAATAACTCTGATCGGCACCACGACCGACACGCCCACGCAACTGATGCAACTGACTAAGTCCAAACCTCTCGGCACTCTCTATCACCATCACGCTCGCATTTGGCACATTCACACCAACCTCAATCACCGTAGTTGCCACCATTATCTGCGCCTCACCCGATGCAAACCTCTGCATTGCAGCATCTTTATACGCTGACTTCATCTTGCCATGCACCATCACTATATTATACTTCGGAAATGTCTCTACCATCGACTGATACCCTTGCTCCAAATCCTTCATATCCAATTTCTCACTCTCTTGTATCAAGGGATAAACAATATATACTTGACGCCCTTTTTCTATCTCACGTGCTAAAAATCCATTCAAAGCAGCACGTTTATTATCAAAATAATGATATGTAGCAATCGGTTTTCGACCAGGTGGTAATTGGTCTATAACACTAACCTCTAAATCACCATATATCGTCATTGCTAACGTACGCGGTATAGGTGTAGCTGTCATAACCAACACATGAGGAGGACGAATATTTTTTGTCCATAATTTAGCACGCTGAGCAACTCCAAATCTATGCTGCTCATCTATAACTACATATCCTAAATTTTTGAATTGTACAGTATCTTCTATTAATGCATGTGTTCCAATCACAATTTGCAACGTTCCATCGCGCAATCCTGCATCTATCTCCTCACGCTCTTTTTTACGCGTACTACCTGTTAATAATTTCACACTCACACCTAACGACTTCACTTGCTCGGATATACTCTGATAATGTTGTGTTGCTAATATCTCTGTAGGTGCCATAATACATGCCTGATAACCATTATCTAAAGCTATCAATGATGTCATCAATGCCACCATTGTCTTACCACTTCCTACATCGCCTTGTAACAACCTATTCATCTGACGCCCAGTATTCATATCAGTGCGTATTTCACGTATCACTCGCTTCTGCGCATCAGTTAATTCAAAAGGTAAACATTCACGATAAAATCTATTAAAATACTCCCCTACTTTATCAAAAACAAACCCCTGATACTTCATCTCACGCAACTTACTCTGACGCATAATAGAGAGTTGAATATAAAACAACTCTTCAAATTTCAATCGAGCTTGTGCACGGCGCAACAAATCCATATTTTGTGGAAAATGTGCCTGACGCATAGCATCATTACGAGACATCATACCAAAATTTTTAACTATTTCATCGGGCAAATTCTCAGGTATATAAAAATCTCTATCACTAAAAACAGTGTACATCAACTTTCTTATTCCTGCCGAATTAAGAAAACGGGTCTTCATCTTTTCAGATGTATTATAATGCCCCTGTAATCCACTATTTTTTTCTAAATTCTTTTCACTATATTCCTCCACCTCTGGATGAGCAATATTCACCCTCTCTCCAAATTTAGATGGTTTGCCAAAAATAATATAATCAGTATTTACACGCAATTTCTCTTCTACATATTTCCACCCTTTAAACCACACAAGTTCCATAAATCCAGTACCATCACTAAACGTACCTACTAATCGACGTGCACGACCCTCACCTTTCATCTCAAATTGCAATATTCTACCCTTCAATTGAACATACGCTAACTCTTCTGTACACTCACGTACAGTATAAAACTTACTCCTATCTATATATTTATAAGGATAATGCGTAACTAAATCCTCGACACAACGAATGCCGAGTTCAGCCTTTAAAGTATCAGCCCTCTTCGGACCAACACCTAAAACATATTCTATAGGAGTATCAAGAGTTAACATAACAATGCAAATTTACTAAAATTTTATCAAATTGCAACTCTAATATAAAAAAAATATATTACCTTTGCTATTAATTATTAATTATGAATTGTGAATTATGAATTATGAATTAATAATATCTTGCCGCAACGAAATAGATAACCTACCTAACTTGCTTGAATCAATAGAAAATCAAACATTTAAGCCAAATGAAGTTATATTCATTGACGACAATTCTACCGATGAAACCTATAATTTTTTAATTAATTACTCAAAAAAAAATATCAATATAAAAGTAATAAAAAATAGTGGAAAAGGCAAAAAATCAGCACTTATTGAAGCAACAAAAATAGCAAAATCAGAATATCTCGTTTTCACAGATGCCGACTGTATATTAAACAAAAATTATCTATCTTTAGCAAATAAATATCTATCTAAACACAATAGCGATATGCTCCTAGGAGCTGTTGATATTACTGATGAAAAAGGTATTTTTAATATAATAGAAAAAATAGAATTTGCTTCACTACAAGCTGTTACTGCATACACAGCATTAATTAATAACCCTATTATGTGTAATGGAGCAAATTTAATTATACGTCGTACAACCTATCTACAATATATAAACAATATAAATACAACTATTGCTTCAGGAGACGATATGTTTATACTCCATACCCTTAAAAAAAATAAAGCAAAAATAAATTATCTCTATGATAACAATTATATAGTAAAAACCAAAGGTACAAACTCTCTTAAAAAATTCTTACTTCAACGTACTCGATGGGCTGCAAAATCACTCAATTATACCGACCCAACAACAATATTTACAGCCTTATTAGTAATAATTATAAATATATTTTTATTTCTTGCTCCTTATTCACTGTTCTTTGTTCCCTACTCCTTATTATCTATTCCTTGTTCATTACTCCTTATATTTTTAATTATTATGATAATTGAAAATATAATAATACTTCCTTATCTTATTAGATATAAACAATATAAAATATTAAAATATTATCCACTAATATTTCCTATAATGTCATTGTTATATCCTCTTTATATAATAACAATTCTTTTTTTAATACCTTTTTATAACAAAACCACTCCCCACTGGAAATAAATTTCTATAGTTCCTATAAAAAAAAAGGTTGACTCTATAATGAGTCAACCTTTTTTTATAATAATTATTTATTATTTACGTACATTTGCAAATTCAACATCTGTTTTAGCACGTTCTGCAAGTTTTTCACATTTAGAAGCTTCTGCTATATTTGCTTCATATTCAGCAGCATTATTAGTGCGAGCAGCAACGATAGCTTTCAAATAAGCAGTAACAGCATTTGGATTAGCAACATTTTCTAATGCTTTACGAGCAGCACCATTATTTTTATTAAGAATGTTTGCAAGAGCAGCATTGTTAGTTGCAGCAGAACCAAACAAATCAGCAGCTTTTTTGTAGTTACCTTTCAAAATAGCAATTGCACCATTAGCATAATCAAGATCTTTACCTACACCACCTGCTTTACCAAAGAATTCTTCAGCTTTAGCAATATCTTTTTTGCAAAGAGCAATAAGACCATTGTTGTAGTTTACATTTGGACAGTTAGGAGCCAATTCCAATGCTTTAGCAAAGCAACGAGCAGCATCTGCACATTTACCTTGAGCATAAAGAGCCATACCAAGATTATTGAATGTACGATAATCATTAGCATAGATTTCAGTTGCTTTAGTATAAATTTCAGCTTTAGCAGCATTATCAGCTACCAATGTAGCAGCATAAAGAAGTTCTTCTACATTAAGTTGAGCAGGATTTTCTTTAGCAAGAGCAGAAATTTCTTCATCTGATTTACCAATAACATTAACTGTTAAAGTCATTTTAGAACGACGGAGTTCAGGAAGAATTTCTTCAGCAATTGCTTTATAAGCTACAGCAATATTTTTGATTTCTTGTTCACGTTGTTGTGG
>JAZLDO010000172.1:0-11396 GCA_045614825.1 Candidatus Aphodosoma sp.
GTAGTTGTTCGCCCTCCATTCCGCAAATAATAAATGCAGTAACAAGTAAATAGTAGCGAGTAACAAGACATTACACTCCTATATTCTCCCCCTAAATTAGGGGGAGTACCCGTAGGGGGAGGGGGTATGTAAGTCTCGTTACTCGCTACTTTCTATTTATTACAGAAATACACAAAATAATTAAAAACAACCGAGTACACAAAATCTTGCTACTCGCTACTCACTACTCGCTACTGAAAAATGCGTTTCTTCATCACCTTCTCATACAACGGCACACGCTATTGCGGTTGGCAACGTCAGCCTAACGGCATAGCAGTACAAGAAGAGCTCGAAAAAGCCCTTACTACCATTCTACGCACCCCTATTGAACTCACCGGCGCAGGTCGCACCGATGCTGGTGTACATGCACTCAATATGGTGGCACACTTCGACGTAGCCGATAATACAACCATTGACTATCGACTGTTGACTGTTGACACTAAACGCCTTATCAACAACCTCAACAGCCTACTCCCCTACGACATTGCCGTAAAGAATATAGAAAGAGTCAACGACGAAGCGCACGCCCGTTTCGATGCCCTATCGCGCAAATATGAGTATCACATCATAACTAACAAAAACCCTTTCCTCAAAGAACAAGCCTGCCGCATACATTTCCCTCTCAATATTGAGTTAATGAACGAAGCAGCAAAAGTGCTATTCGAATACGAAGACTTCACCTCATTCAGCAAACTCCACACCGACGTGAAGACCAACAACTGCACCATCATGTATGCCCATTGGGAACAACGCGCCGACCGTATGGTGTTCACTATCAAAGCCAACCGCTTCCTACGCAACATGGTGCGCGCCATCGTAGGCACCCTCATGGAAGTCGGTCGCGAACGAATGACTATCGATGGATTCCGTCAAGTCATCGAAGCCAAAAACCGCTGCAGTGCCGGCCACTCCGTTCCTGCCTGCGGCCTCTATTTCATCGAAGCCGAATATCCCGAAACAATTCACAATTAATAATCAATAACACCACACAAGAGGCTGACCCATACAATAAAGGTCAGCCTGATTTTTTGTGCATAATTTGTTAGTTTTTTTAACATAAAACAAAGATTAATATAGATTATTTTTAGTAACTTTGCAAGGATTATCGCTTGTAAAATATGAAAAAATATTTAATATCTATAGTATTGTTTATAACCTCATTAACCTCATGGTGCAATCCAAAATTACCATGGGATTCGCTGTTTACAGCCTATGAACTAACAAAATCAATGGCGATGATACCAACATACGTTTCATCTGATTTGAATCTAAATTATAACGATGGATATTCGGCTGGAATTTGGGGATTGACCACTCCTGTAGCTCATCAATACGGATTAATTGTAAACAATGAAATTGACCAACGATATGATCTTAGATTATCATCAGAAGCAGCAGCTCGTTATCTTAAAGATTTAACAACACTCTATGGCAACGAAAAAGTGGCTATCTTGGCATACCTAAATGGTGCAGCCTTAATAATTGAGGTAGCTAAAATATATAATATTGATTTACAAAATACAACTGACGAGGATATTGACAAATTGTGTAGTAATTTACCTAAAAAACATATTTGCGATAGCAGTGAATTTATCAATTTTAATCAATTCGATTCGATTTACAACCACATAGGATACATAAAATACAAAACCAACTACCCCATTCGTAAACAAATCATAATAGATTCGTTATTCCTTAGTTCTGAAGATTTCTATATCCACAACTTATCAATATTGCCAAATACACATTGGATAGATGAGGTTTTTGTACCTGAAAAAGAGAATATTGACGAATGGTTTGCAACAATATATGAATCAGAAATCGAAGTATTTAAACAAGAACAAGCCGAAATCGACAAACAAAAAGAGGCTAAAACTCAAGCTCGCATTGCTGCAATAAAAAAAGCCAATGCCGTAAAAATATACCATGTAAAATCAGGCGATACTCTCGGTCACATTGCCAAACGCCACAAAGTGAGCGTACGACAATTAAAACAATGGAATAACCTAAAATCTGACGTTATTAGAGTCGGTCAAAAATTAAAAATTCACACAAATTGAGAATTTCTAACTCCTAACTAAAATTATGAAACCATACAAAACAATACTATTTATCGCAGCCGTATTCACCATGATGGGATTAATCGGTTACGCTATCCCTGCCGATGGTTTAACTATTGATTCAATCAACATGACATTTCCTTCACCTCAAGAGGTGATGCAAGGCTCAATTGAATACACCGACAAACCTTTTGTTGATATGGATCAAGTGTTTTTCGGCAAAGAGGCTATGCTACGTCAAATCGAAGAAGAACAAGCTTCTGAATACATAAAAGCTCGTCGTAAAGTCTTAACTCACAAGTTTTCACCATCCTACCCTAATGATAGTATCGAGTGGATTTTTCCTCTATTTGAAGCTCTTGAAAAAGCAAGCGAACATAAAATTCGTGTAATTCACTATGGCGATTCACAAATCGAAGAAGACCGTATGTCGAATTATCTACGTGCTGCTATGCAAGATACATTTGGTGGATATGGCGTGGGATTGGTGCCTGCGATACAAACAATTCCGACATCGTCGTTCGGACAAAAGTGTACCGCCTCGCTACCTCGCTACCTCGTCTATGGCACACAAGATATGCGTATGGAAGAGCGCAATTATGGTCCGCTCGGACAAACTGCCCTACTCACCGACACTGCCACATTCTCGTTCTATCGCCTCAACTATAGCAAAACTCGTCCTAACACCAAATATTTCAACAAAATAACTTTTTTGCTTGACGAAGTAAAACGCCCAACTACAGCGACCCTCACAACTAAAAACTCAACCATAACTAAAACTGCCAACATTGGCGACAACACAATCACATTCAACCTACCCGACTCCTCTACTCGTGCATCTATATTTATGAGTGGCAAGGCATTGATTCACGGATTCATGGTCGATGGTGGCTCTACTGGTGTGCAATTCGATAATGCAGCTATGCGTGGTTGTTCGGGCACAATATTCACATCGATAAACACTGAAAGTCTTCGCGACTATTATACTCAAAACACTGTACCTCTCATAATTATGCAATTCGGAGGCAACCGCGTGCCTTACACAAAAACAGACAAAGCCATTGCAACGTACTGCGAACAACTCACACGTCAAATAAAATATTTACACTCTATATCGCCTCAATCTAAAATACTTTTCATCGGTCCATCTGACATGTCAACCAACGTGAACGGACAAATGGAAACATATCCTCACTTGCCAAAACTAATTGATGCTCTGCGCAATATGTGTATTACCAACAACGTAGCATATTGGGACCTATACAAATCAATGGGAGGATATAACTCTATGACGAATTGGGTTAATAGCAATCCTCCACTCGCTGGCTCCGACCACATCCACTTCACCTACGCTGGCTCAAACCGCGCAAGCGAAATGCTTTGGGAGGGACTTATGCAGGCCTACGAATTGTATAAAACAAAAGAAAAATAAATACACACTCTCATTGTGTGTTCACTCACCCTAACCTTACCATAGGTGCAAGCAAGGTGTGCCTTACGAAACAGTCACAAACCGACACACACTCACAATGTGTATTTTTAAGGAAATTTAACCAATGAACCGATTTATACTTACATTATTTTCAACCCTAACCATACTAATCAATTCATTTGCGCAAACCTATCCTCTGATGCGCCAATTGCCGCACTACGATTGTGTCAATTACGATGCCAACAAATTAATACTGAAAGGAGACTCTAACAAATTAAGCACTTTTTTTGCGAAATTAGATTCACTTGCTCTCTGGGGCAACACAAAAATAAACATTGTGCACATTGGAGGTTCGCACATTCAAGCTGGAGTGTTCCCAAACCGAATGCGCATGAATTTCTCAAATATACAACCTGGTTTTGGTGGCGAACGTGGCGCTATCTTTCCCTACTCTGCTGCTCGAACCAACAACCCTAAAAATTTCGAAATCAACTACTCTGGCGAATGGAAACGTTGCCAAAACTCACGCCCACCTGTTACTGAAACACTTGGCATTATGGGCTACTCTATTTCAACTAACGATATAAATAGTTCCATTACATTCAACCTCAACCCCACTGATTTCGGGTCTAATTGGAAATTCAACAAACTACGCCTACTTGCCACTATCGGCGACAAAGATTTGATGCCAATACTCATTGTTGATAACGACACTATACCTTCGGTCTATGAAGATAGTACCTTTGTATTCTACCTAAATAATTTTGCTGAAAATGGCACTATCGCATTAGGCAAAGCCGCTGATTTCGACCGACTATACGATAAATACAATGCTAAATTGTCCGACGAATTAATAGAATCAGACTCAACGCTCAATTTTATAAACCAAAACTCAAAAAACTTTGATTCTCAGATATCAAATCAAAATTCCGATTCGCTCGAAATTGGTCTCGAATCTGACAATATCCAAAATCCAACTGAAGAGTATTGCACAACCAATACCGATTGGAAGTTCTCAATAATGGGACTACTGCCCGAAAATAACTTCAATGGCATTACCTACCACTCAATGGGCGTAAATGGCGCCTCGTTGCCATCTTGGTTACGCTGCGAGAAATTTGAACAACAGATGACTTTCATCAAACCCGACCTCGCCATCATGGCCGTAGGTGTAAACGATGCCAATGTTACATCAGGCAATTTTAGTAAAGAGTTATTCAAAACACGATACAACCAACTGCTTCAAAAAATATATGCCGTAAACCCAAATTGCGCAGTAATATTCATCACAAACAACGACTGCGTAGTGCGCGTAGGACGCCGTAGCTATGGACTCAACAAAAACACCGCACTTGTGCAACAAGCTATGCACGAACTTGCCGAACAACACAATGGTGCTGTATGGGACCTCTACGAAATAATGGGTGGATTTGGCTCTATATCAGTGTGGAACGAAGTTGGACTCGCCAACAAAGACCGCGTGCACTTCCTCGTGCCTGGCTACAACCTACTCGGCGACATGCTCTACAATGCCATTATATACGAATGGTTATATAAATAATTCATAATTATAAATTTTCAAATTTCAACTAATAATAGATGGATTTAATACTATCTTTTTTATCAAAGACTTTTGCGTTCGATGAAAATTCGCCTTTGTTGTTCACCCAATTCTATTTTTGGGCTTTTTTTGCTATTGTCTTTGCGGTGTTCTCGTTGTTTCACTCTAAACGCTTATTACGCAATACTTTCTTATTTATAGTCAGTCTGTTTTTCTACTACAAAACAAGTGGATTGTTCGTACTACTGCTTGTATTTGCGACCCTATCGGACTTCTTCATAGCCAAATTGGTGTATAACGCAAACAACGAATTAAAACGGAAAATGTTTGTAGGTATGAGTGTTTGCATCAATCTATTAGTGCTCAGTTACTTTAAGTATTCATACTTCTTTGTTGATCTTATTAACTCGTTGTTTCACACTTCGTTTGAGGTATATGACTACTTTGCTGCAATTGGCAATGCTCTGACAGGTTCTGACCACTTTAGGGTCGATCAAATCATTCTACCTGTGGGAATTTCGTTCTATACGTTCCAAACAATAAGTTACACTATGGACGTGTATAGGCGTAGAATTGAACCTGTTAAGAATATTCTCGACTACGGCTTCTATGTATCATTTTTCCCTCAATTAGTGGCTGGTCCAATTGTGAGAGCCGCAGAATTCATACCTCAATTATACAAGCCATATTTTCTTGCGCGCAGACAATTTGGCATTGCTATATTCTGGATTCTGAATGGTTTAACTAAGAAGATTATATTAAGTGACTATTTAGCGGTGAACTTTATTGACCGTGTCTTTGACAATCCAATGCTATTCTCAGGTTTTGAGAATCTTATGGCTCTATTGGTCTATTCGTTGCAAGTATATGCCGATTTTTCGGGTTATACTGACATTGCAATTGGTGTAGCTATGATAATGGGATTCTATCTGCCTCAGAACTTTAATTCGCCATACAAGGCGCCTAATGCTAGTAATTTTTGGAAACGTTGGCATATATCGCTATCTCGCTGGTTACAAGACTATCTGTACATTCCACTTGGCGGTAATCGCAATGCTACGTTTGGTACATTCTTTTGGATTATTGCAATAGCCGCCATTGGTGTAATACTTTCAGGCAGTGTAACAATAGCAATTATTGTGCTGTCAATAGCATTAGCAATTGTACTATGGGGAATATTCCGCCCTGAGCGTAGAAACAAAATTATCACCAACCTCAACATGATGATAACCATGCTATTAGGAGGTATATGGCATGGTGCTAGTTTCAACTTCATGATTTGGGGTGGTTTGAATGGTGTTGGTATGCTCATATACAAAATATGGCGTGGATGGTCGATAAACATAAAAATGCTGATGGTGGCATTGGTCACTGCCCTACTCGTTGGATTAGTTTATTTCACACCGGCTCCTATTTGGAATGTGCTTGCCGTTTGGTGTGGTATTATTGCCATAGGCACCCTCATACGTTGGATATACAATATATATACAACAAAAACTAATTCCTCATTCCTAATTCCTAATTCCTCACTATCAAACGTTTGGGGTATATTCCAAACATTTATTTTCATCAGTTTCACACGATTATTCTTCCGTTCGGGCTCTAATCTTGACCCCGACCTTGCAAACGAACATGCTTGGAACACAGCTAAAAACATGGTGCACCAAATGGGTTCAGCTTGGAATTTAGAGGTCATTCCCGACATCTGTCTCGGATATTGGAAAGTATTCGCATTATTCATCATCGGCATGATAATCCACTGGTTACCTGTGCGCTGGAAACGCTGGTATCGTATCAACTTCGCACTACTGCCTCTACCCGTAATGGCTATACTTGTTGTAGCAGTAGTATTCATCGTCTATCAATTCATCACTGCCGACCTACAAGCCTTTATCTATTTCCAATTTTAAACTCCTTCAGTCGTGTCAATAGACAACAGCCAACGGTCGACTGATGGAGATAATCTGTTGACCCTAGACTGTTGACTGTAGACTTTCAAATTAATTTATGATTCAATTCACACACTTACACGTACATACCCACTATTCTATTCTGGACGGAATGTCGAAAGTGGGCGACCTTATCGATAAATGCAAACGCACGGGGATGAATGCTATTGCTATTACCGACCATGGTAATATGTTTGGCATCAAAGAGTTGGTCGACACTGCCGCTAAGGTTAATGGAAAAGTCAAAGATGCTATAAAAGACCTAAAAAAAGAGCTTAAAAAAGCCGAAGAAGAAAACAACACTGATAGCATCAACGAAATAAAAGCTAAAATCGAAGCTAAAGAGAAGGAGTTTTTTAAACCTATCATTGGCTGCGAAGCATATTGCGCTCGTCGTTCATTACACGATAAAAACAAAGACTACAAAACCATAAATCCCGAAAATGGCAAGGAACAAATTGTCGATGCATCGGGCTACCACTTGGTACTTTTGGCTAAAAACCCTAAAGGCTACGAAAACCTCTGCAAAATAGTATCTATGGCTTGGATTGACGGATATTATCGTCGTCCACGTATCGACAAAGAGATACTTAAAGCTCATAGCGAAGGTCTTATAGTTTGCTCGGCATGTCTTGGTGGCGAAATTCCTCAACATATCATAGCAGGTAATATGGATGAGGCAGAAAAGAGTATCATGTGGTTTAAAGAGGTGTTTGGCGACGACTATTACCTCGAAATTCAACGTCACAAAACCGATAAACCTGGTGCAGACCAAAATGTATATCAACGTCAAAAACAGGTAAACAAAAAGATACTTGAATTAGCTGAAAAAACTAATACAAAGGTAATTGCAACTAATGATGTGCACTTTGTAGAGGAGGAACATGCCGAGGCTCACGACCGACTTATCTGTCTTTCTACAGGCAAAGACCTTGACGACCCTAATCGTATGCGCTACACTAAACAAGAGTGGCTAAAAACACCTGAAGAGATGGCTGAAATATTTGCCGATGTACCTGAGGCATTGGCTAATACGATGGAAATTGCCGACAAAGTGGAAGTATATAGTCTCGACCGTGGACCTATCATGCCTATGTTCGACATCCCTACCGACTTTGGCACAGAAGAGGAATATCGCCAAAAATTCAGCCACGAAGACCTTTTCAATGAGTTTACACGCAACGAAAAAGGCGAGGTGGTGATGAGTCAAGAAGATGCCG
Source organism: Candidatus Aphodosoma sp. (assembly GCA_045614825.1). GTDB lineage: Bacteria > Bacteroidota > Bacteroidia > Bacteroidales > Paludibacteraceae > Aphodosoma. Next base: position 8,262 of record JAZLDO010000172.1, read on the forward strand.
AAAAGAAGATAAAAGCTATCGGCGGTTATGAGCGATTGTATCGTATCAAATTAGAGGCTGATTATCTTCGCAAACTCGCTCTCGATGGAGCAAAAATGAGATACGGAGACCCAGTGCCTGACGACACTATGGAACGCATTGTGTTTGAATTACATATCATGAAAACAATGGGTTTCCCTGGTTACTTCCTCATCGTGCAAGACTTTATTTCAGCAGCACGTGGTATGGGAGTTTCGGTTGGTCCTGGTCGTGGTTCGGCAGCTGGTTCGGTAGTTGCATATTGCTTAAAAATCACTGATATTGACCCATTAAAATATGATTTGCTGTTTGAGCGTTTTTTGAATCCTGACCGTATTTCATTGCCTGATATTGATATCGACTTCGACGATGATGGTCGTGGCGAGGTGTTGCGCTGGGTGACTGAAAAATATGGAAAAGAGAAAGTGGCACACATTATTACATATGGTACAATGGCCACAAAATCGTCAATTAAAGATGTTGGTCGAGTACAAAATGTTCCACTACCTGATGTCAACCGTTTAACAGGATTAATTCCCGACAAATTTGGTGATGATAAAGCCGACCCTAAAACAGGTAAAGTGCCAAAGGTAAACATCAAAAACTGCCTTAAATATGTACCCGAATTGGCTGAAGCTCGTAATGGCGAAGACCGCAATCTTGCCGATACATTGAAGTATGCAGAGATGTTGGAAGGCACTGTGCGTCAGACTGGTGTGCATGCTTGTGGTGTGATTATCGGAGCTGATGACCTCAAAAAATTTGCTCCTCTATCTACTGCTCAAGACAAAGATACCAACGAGGATATGTTGGTTACGCAATACGAAGGCTCGGTGATTGAATCGGTGGGGTTGATTAAGATGGACTTCTTAGGATTGAAAACACTCTCAATCATCAAGGAAGCTCTGCGTAATATCAAAAAATCGAAAGGTATTGACATTGATATAGATAAAATACCTATCGACGATGCCGAAACTTATAAATTATATAGCGAAGGTCGCACAATTGGTACGTTCCAATTTGAATCGCCTGGTATGCAAAAGTATTTGAAAGAGTTGCAACCTTCTGTATTCGAAGACCTTATTGCAATGAATGCCTTGTATCGTCCAGGTCCGATGGACTATATTCCACAGTTTATCGCCCGCAAACATGGTCGCGAACCTATCGAATACGACTTGGACTGTATGGAAATGTATCTCAAAGATACATACGGCATTACGGTATATCAAGAGCAGGTGATGCTTTTATCGCGCTTGTTGGCAAACTTCACTCGTGGTGAATCGGATGCTTTACGTAAAGCAATGGGTAAGAAGTTGCGCGACAAGCTAGACCAAATGAAGCCTAAATTTATTGCTCAAGGTCAGGGCAATGGTCACGACCCTGTGAAATTGGAGAAGATTTGGGCAGACTGGGAGAAATTTGCGTCGTATGCATTCAACAAATCGCACGCTACATGCTACTCTTGGGTATCATACCAAACTGCTTATCTCAAAGCTCACTACCCTGCTGAATTTATGGCAGCCAACTTGACTCGAAACAAAGACAACATTTCGGACGTAACCAAATTTATGGACGAATGTAAAAATATGGGCTTATTGGTGAAAGGTCCAGACGTGAACGAGTCGGAATTGAACTTTACAGTGAATCAAAAAGGTGAAATTCGTTTTGGTCTTGGTGGCATCAAAGGTGTAGGTGAAGGAGCCGTAGAAAGTCTTGTAAATGAACGTAAAGCAAATGGTCCATTCAAATCCATATTCGACTTCCTCGAACGTGTAAACCTAACAGCTTGCAATAAAAAGACTATCGAATCTCTAGCTCTATCAGGAGCATTCGATTGTTTTGAGGATGTAACTCGCGAACAATATTTTGCTCTAAATGCTAAAGGCGAACAAACCCTCGAAACCCTAATTCGATATGGCAACCGCTATCAACAAGACAAACAAATGAATACTAATTCATTGTTTGGTGGATTTGATGACGAAACCCTAGAAATACCTAAACCTGAAATACCAAAAACAGAACCTTGGTCAACACTCGAACGTCTTGGCAAAGAGAAAGAGTATGTAGGAATATTCCTATCATCTCACCCACTCGACCAATATCGTGTACCTATTCAATATGCATGCGTCAATTTGAATCAAATTGATGAAATGAAAAAAAATCGCGATGCCAAAACATTCACTGTAGCAGGTATTGTAACTGCATGCCGCGAAGGTATGACCAAAAAAAGTACACCTTTCGGTATACTTACACTTCAAGACTATACAGGAAGTTACGAATTTCCTCTATTCGGTAACGACTACACTTCTTATCGAAATTTTCTTAAAGAGAACCTATTTATTGCTATAATAGTAAAAACACAAGAACGTGGTAGCGATTGGAAATATCCAAGCAAAAAAGATGATAATACACCAAAGGAATTCGAAACTAAAATCCTAAAAATGGAACTCCTCGAAAATGTAGCTACAAAACTTGTCAAAAAAATAACAATTGCACTACAACTTGGTAAAATAAACGCAGAACTAACACACAAACTGCTAGAAATCTTAGATGACAACAACGGCGAAACCGAACTATTCCTTGAAATACATGACCCTGAAAGTCGTAGCAATATCAATTTAAGATCTAGAAAAATTCAAATCAATCCAACCAATCAACTAATCAATGAATTAGAAATATTAGCAAAAAATGGTTCAATAGATTTTTGGATAAATAACAACAAAATTATGAGAAATGTAGAGTGCGATATTAATAATGACCAATTACCATATATTCCTAACAATTAAAATTTTTAACAAATTTTATGAATTTAGATATATGATTTATGAATTTATTTATTTACCTTTGCATAACTGATGATACAAACTGCACGATACGCAATTCACAATTATGTATCATGCTAAAAAACAATCACTAATAACTAATAATTAATCATTAATAACTAAACTTTAAATTATGGCATTACACATTACAGATGCTAACTTCAAAGAAGTTTTAGCTAACAACGCAGTAGTCGTTGTAAAATTTGGTGCAGCATGGTGCGGTCCATGTAAATCACTTCAACCAGTTATCGAAAAAATCGCAGTAGCATACGAAGGCCGTGCAGTATTAGGCGAA
>JAZLDO010000173.1:0-6622 GCA_045614825.1 Candidatus Aphodosoma sp.
ACGCTTTGTTGCCTTTGTATAATTTAATTGTATTTTTTAGATTATCAACCCCACGAAAAGGCATATAGCCATTTCCAAAAGCACGATTTATATATTTTTTTGCATCGTTATAATTCTTAGCTAACATAACATTGCTACTACCAGCCCCACCTCGCAACTTGAAAACCTTAGGATATGATTGCTGTTGAGCCCATTGCAGAGCAGAGGCTTTATCGTAAAAAGCGTATGCTTTAGCCGCATTTATACCTAAAGATTCAAATAGATACTTTTGTCCTAATTTATCATCAAAATGCCAACAAGTTTTGCTATTAGGGAAAACAATTTTTCCCGACTCCTCAAGCGAAAATATCAACTGCTTGGCAAAAGAGGTGTCGCGATAATCTAAATGTGAAAAATACCACATAAAGATGTCGCAATCAGACAATATATTGATTATATCAGTGTCGTAAGCGTCTACTAATTTATACTCAATATTGTGGTTTTGGCAATATTCGATCCAATATTGAGTATAGATAGTATTATTTTTATGTATAGCTATTTTCATATCACTTCAAATTATTCCAATACCATTCGCAGGCAGCAGCGAAGCCACGTGCAGCATCGTATTGAGGGTCGTAATTGATGAGACGACGCGCTTTGAGAATTGAGGCTTGAGAATGCGGTATGTCGCCTGCACGATTTGGACCATAAATTGGCTCAAGGGTGCCTATCTCGGCATCATACTGTGCGAGATTGCGACGCAAAGTATCATACAACTGATTGAGCGTAGTGTTGCCACCATAGGCTACATTGAACACAAGATTGATATGCTCGCCTAACATCTCAATGTTATATTCTTTTGCATGTTCGCGAATATAGTCGGTCGGCGTAAGCATTGCTTTTTCATTTGCCTCAATGACATTGTCGATATATGTGAAATCGCGCGAGTATGTACCATCACCATTGATGCGTGGACGCTCGTGATTAATTAAAGATTTTACCCACAATGGTATTACGGCTGCATAGGCGCCATTAGGGTCTTGACGACGACCAAAGACATTGAAGTAGCGCAAACCGATACACTCCATACCATAGGTCTTGGAGAAGACATCGGCATAGAGTTCGTTGACATACTTGGTGATGGCATAAGGCGACAAAGGACGTCCGATTTGCTCCTCTACTTTTGGCAACACCTTTGAGTCGCCATAGGTAGATGATGAGGCAGCATAGACAAAACGTTTGACGCCAGCATCACGTGCGGCTACGAGCATATTGAGGAAGCCTCCAATATTGACATCATTAGATGTAATTGGGTCTTTAATTGAGCGTGGCACACTACCTAATGCGGCTTCGTGCAACACATAATCAACTCCTTCAACAGCACGACGACAGGTATCTAAATCGCGTATATCGCCTTCGATGAAGGTGAAGCGGTCGTTTTTTAATGCTTCTTCGAGGTTTTCGATATGACCTGTGGCAAGATTGTCGAGACAGACTACGGTGTGACCTTTTGCCAAAAAGTGGTCAACTAAATTTGAGCCGATGAAGCCGGCTCCGCCTGTGATTAGTATTTTCATTGTTTTATATTTTTAAATTTTTATCTCCCACAAATAACACAAATCTCACTAATATTTTTTTTAACGTAAATCAACATTCTTTATCTTAAACACAATCAACGATAATTATTCTAAACTAGTAAAAATATTTTCTCTTTTCTATAGGGCTAAATAGTCTTGATGTTCGTAGTTTTTGTAATAATTCATTAAGATGCGACAACTTCAATTCTCCCTTGATTGTCGTATGCTTGTTTTGAATGCTATCAGACAATACTGCACGAGACAAAACACTTATCTCTGTAGCACAAATATATGAATCGTGTTCTAAAAACTTATAATCTGATGGTGTTATTTTATATTGCAATTCGTATTGCTCAACCTTACGAATTATATTTTCGTTTATTTTTGAATTTATATAGAAAAATCCAGCCACACTATCATCGGTGATTCCTATAACAACAAAAAACTTTGGATGGTCTATATTCTCAAATATATCAGAATACAAAATTGTTCCTCGTTGTATCACTGATTCAACTAAAATATTAGGTAATTCCATCATAAGCGCGACACAGCTTCGTTTAGTTTTCGTTTAGCAGAAATATAATCTATATATCCAGCTTCATCGTGCACTTCAACCAACATATCTGAAAAAGATATATTATCGCGCATACACCCCTTTGTCCATGCTAAACCATGAGAAAATTGTGTCAATTCGCTAAATGACATATCTCGACACAAATCAATAGCATAATTTAAACACTCAATGTCAGTTTCTGATAAATAGTCTAAATCTGGTTGCTCTTGTAATCTAATCTCATAACGATTGACAAAGGTAAATTTATCTGTCTTGTATTCGAAATAACTATCTCCACGAACAGCTTTCATTATATCGTTTATCTTAGATGGCACTGGTCCATATTGCATCGCTATATAGACATCTCCTGTAATTGTTCTACCATATAAAGATAGGTGTCTTTGATCGGCATAATAAAAAATTTTGCTTGCCTTGTGCATATCACACACTCCACCTAATTGCTTTAAAACATAAAGCAACGCATTTATAGAAACATCTTCTTTAAATAATTTATTTTTCATAATAGACTCCATTATTTATTTCATACAACAACTAATCTATTGCACTTGATAGTGTAGCCTTTAACCTCAATAATGCGATATTTCTTTGATAACTGCACAAAATGGAAAGGTTTTTATAATCGTCCGTCAACTATTTCGCGTGGAAGGAAGCCTTTGACGTCGAAGATGACGTGGTTGGCTTTGAGTTGTGATGGGATATCCAACTCTTTGAACTCGTTGTGAGCTACTGCAAGGATAGCTGCATCGTATTCGCCTTGTGGCAATGTGTTGACTACCTCTACTCCATATTCATGGCGCGCTACATCTGGATTTGCCCATGGGTCGTAGATGGTGACATTAACTCTATATTCTCTTAATGTCTTAATGATATCAATAACTTTAGTATTACGTACGTCAGGACAATTTTCTTTGAAAGTGAAACCTAACATAAGAATATTTGATCCGAGAACAGCAATTCCTTTTTTCAACATCATTTTAACAACTTGTTCGGCTACATATTCGCCCATACCGTCATTCATACGACGTCCAGCCAAGATGATTTCAGGATTATAACCATAACGTTGGGCGCATTGTGCAAGATAATATGGGTCAACTCCGATACAGTGACCACCTACAAGTCCTGGTTGGAATGGAAGGAAATTCCATTTAGTGCCTGCTGCTTCGAGTACATCTTTTGTATCGATACCCATCTTGTTGAAGATACGAGACAATTCATTAACAAAAGCGATATTGATATCGCGTTGTGAGTTTTCGATCACTTTAGCAGCTTCGGCTACTTTGATTGTTGGAGCAAGATGTGTACCTGCTGTGATAACAGAAGAATAGACCGCATCAACGAGCTTACCTATTTCTGGAGTTGAACCTGAAGTTACTTTCTTAATTTTTTCAACGGTATGGAGTTTATCGCCTGGATTGATACGCTCTGGTGAATAGCCTGCATAGAAATCGACATTAAACTTCAAACCTGATACGCGCTCTACAACAGGAAGACATTCGTCTTCTGTTACACCTGGATAAACGGTTGACTCGTAAACTACGATATCGCCTTTTGAGAGAACTTTCCCAATTGTTGTACTTGCACCATAAAGTGGTGTAAGGTCGGGATTATTGTTTTCATCAACTGGAGTTGGCACGGCTACAACATAGAAATTGCAATCACGAATGGCTTCGATATCGGCTGTACAAACGAATCCATGATTGTTGATTGCATCTTGAAGAAGCTCATCGCTTACTTCGAGGGTTGCATCGTGACCAGCCATAAGGGCTGCACAACGTGCAGCATTCATATCAAATCCTACTGTTTTATATTTTGTTGAAAAAAGGCGCGCTAATGGCAAACCTACATAGCCCAAACCGATGACGGCAATTTTGATGTCTTTTAATTCCATATTATATTATTATTTTATTAATTTTATCTTACGTGTGAGATACATATTCAAAAGCCCATAGAAAGCAAAATTGAGCAAAAGAAGAATGTGTATATCAATATATTTTGATACATAAAGATTGAGCATCGATAACAACAACGAACCACAAACGATGATTATCATCGTCACACGCGTATTAAATCCAAGAGCAAGAAATTTGTGATGAATATGGTTCTTGTCCGGAAGAAATGGATCACGACCATTACGAATGCGATGGAAGAAAACTCGCAACACATCAAGACATGGTATCATCAACGGCGCAAAGGCTACCACCAATGGATTATATGACCATGCTATATTGCCAACTGGTATCGTAGTAAGTTTAATACTCAAAAGACTAAGAATAAGCCCTATAGTAAGCGCACCTGTGTCGCCCATAAATATCTTTTTTTGTTGTTCAGCCTTACCAAATACATTATAATAGAAAAATGGCACAATAACACCCAAAGTAACAAACGAAATCAATGAATAGGTATAATGACCAACAAAATAGAAGACCACACCATAATAGAGACATGCAACCGCACTAAGTCCTGACGCCAAACCATCGATGCCATCGATGAGATTAATTGCATTGGTGATGAACACAACTAACACAACAGTAAGAATTGCTCCAAACCAAATATTGAGAGCATCAAGACCAATAAATCCATAAAAACTACGCATCCAAATGCCTGCTCCTACAAGAAAAAGCGCACAAAGAATTTGCACAACAAACTTTGCTCGATAACGCACCCCAATAAGGTCGTCTGCTATACCAACAAGATAGAGCAACGTCATCGAACACAAAACCATTGACAATACATTGACATTACGTCCAAACTCAATCAAAACTGCCGGATTACAGAAATATTGATTGACACCGAGAATCATTGCCATTGTAAAGAAAATAACCGGAGTAAAAGCCAATCCCCCAAGACGAGGCACTGGAATATGATGAATTTTACGTTCATCAGGTACATCGAAAAGATTTTTACGAAATGCTATAAGCAAAATTTGTGGTATGACAATACCTGCTAGCAACGCACTAACAAGAAAACCACACAATATATTAACTATCCAAAATTGCATAACTCACCGAATATAATTACTCATAATGCAAAGTTACGACTTTTTATTCAAATAGACAAACTTTTTAACTTTTTTCATTGTTTTACATCAATAGAGAATATAACAATCTAATATATCGGCATTTAAATGGTAAAAAAAGAAGGGATAAAACTATGTTTTACCCCCCCCCATTAAGATTATTTAACAATATATATATATTATATTTTTCTATAATATTCAATAAATCATCATCTAATTTGACTAAATGTGTCTGAAATCCAAGACGCAGAGCAGCTTCTATATTGCGTGGTCCGTCGTCCAAAAATAAGCACTCACCTGCTTTTATGCCTTCGTTTTCAAGCAATTTGATGAATATATCCACTTCTGGTTTCGAAGCCTTCATCTCGTACGACAAATAGAGTGCATCGAAATAATCGCTCATTTTATAACCATCATATTCAAAATGTTTCTTTACACAATATGGAAAATGAATGGGATTGGTATTGCTTAACATTACGATACGCACACGCTCACCAGCTTCGTTACGAGCCGATGATTTCAATCGACGCAATAATTGCAATTTATGCTCTGGCACATCGAGCAAAAAGGCAAGAAAAGCTTCGTCAATTTGGTCATCAGTGACACCAGTAAGCTGGTATTTACAACGTAGTTCTGCACGAAACTCCTCAACTGTAAGTTTGCCACTCTCAAGATCAAGAAAAAGCCCTGATTGGACGTAATTATTCAATAAATCATCGGCATCATGCACACCTAAAGATATAAGCCTTTCTACTGCAGCCTGACGATTTAGATTGATAAGTACTCCACCAAAATCGAAAATTATTAATTTAAGCATAAGATATTAATGTCAATGGTCAATAATCTTTACCCCCTCCTCTTCGCTCATCCCCCTAAAACAGAGGGACAATAATAATTGACCCAAAATATTATTAATTCATGTAACAAAAAACGGATGCCGAACTAATTGTCTGACATCCGCTTGAATGTGGTCCCACTTGGGCTTGAACCAAGGACCCCCTGATTATGAGTCAGGTGCTACTAACCAACTGAGCTATAGGACCAATCTCATATTGAGAACAACCATAGGAATACTCCCATAATTGCGAGTGCAAAGTTACGAATTTTATTTGAAATTACAAAGAAAATTGTGAAGTTTTTTTTAAGTTATAATTGTAGTTTATTATTTTGTGCGATCCCGCTGGGGTCGATGGCTGTGAGTGTGTTGCTTGTCCGCAGGTGGCTTCCCTATGATCAGACCACCAGCGGTTACTACTTCGTGTGGCACCTCCGGCGCCAATCCCACAACCCCAAAAGGGTAATAAAATATAAGCAAGGGGGTAAAAATTGCGAGTTAGCGAGAGCAATAGAGTTTACTCTAATTGCAGAGCAAAGCAAAAAACTTGAGCATAGCGAAAAATGAAGGGAACCTGCGGACCAGAGGAATCCCTCCACCTCCCCCCTCGCCCCTAACGGGGGCGCACAAAAAAAATATAA
>JAZLDO010000174.1:0-15306 GCA_045614825.1 Candidatus Aphodosoma sp.
CGGGCAACGGACTATTCTTTAATATCAATCTCTACGTATCTGCCGATAGCGAAGGACTACCTTTAGGTATATACAACATTTCGGACACAATCAACGACTTCACCATACTCGCAGGTGCATTGAAACAAGAAGGAAATGCCTATTACGCCACAGGTTCTTATCTCGGACAATACACCGACAATGGATTATCTGCAATATTCCTTACAGAGGGAAATGTTATAGTAGAAAATAATGGTAACTATACAATAACATGTTCATTCACAGGCTCACAAACAGAAATAATTGATGCTACTTTTACTGGGACAATTAACACCTACGATACAAGCGAAGAAAATCAAGTTACAACCATTGAGTATAGCGATTTTGCGCATGAAGCAATAGAAATAGAAGAAGAACCTACATTAAATCACATAAAAATTACATTATCACACAACGATACAATAATAACATTCGTTGCTCGTACACCCAAATCCATAACCTCATTGCCATTCGGCAATTACTATTTAAGTGATAACGTAATAGCATATACTCTCGTACCAAATAGATGTCAAATGTTAATCGCAGATAAAGTAACGACGATAATCACTGCATCGCTACAAATAAAAGAGAATGAGTGTTATGGAAGTTTTACAGACTCGGAGGGAAATAAATATTTAGTAAAAAAACAAGACAATATAAGAAAACAACAAATAAAATCTTTTGTTTATTAAAAGATTATTTGTAACTTTGCAAGTTGAAAGTCGAAAGACTAATAAATGCAAAACACAATTGAACATCAAGGTGTTATCATCTCAATAGATGGTAAGGTTGCGCATGTCAAGATAGAACAAACATCGGCATGTGCGTCTTGTCACGTCAAATCGGTATGTGGAGCATCTGAAAAATCAGAAAAAATAATAGACGCCCACCTAATGGATGCCTCATTGAAAATAGGAGATCAAGTAACAGTTATTGGTCAAAAATCATTAGGTATTCAGGCTATTTTACTTGCATACGTACTGCCTTTTGTGTTAATAGTAGCAATACTATTTTTTGCAAATATTTTCACGACTAACGAATTAGTAATAGGCACATGTGCGCTTGCATCACTAATACCTTATTTTGCCGTATTACGCCTAATGCGTAATAAGATACAGGCTAAATTTCAATTCTACGCAATAAAAAAGATATAGAATAAGATATGAATTTAATTATTTCATCAATTATTGTTTTGGGAGTTATCGGATTAGCATCAGCTATCATCCTTTATTTTGTAGCCCAAAAATTTAAAGTCGAAGAAGACACACGCATAGATGTTGTAACAGAACTTCTACCAGGAGCGAACTGCGGTGGTTGTGGTTATCCTGGTTGTCGCGGATTTGCCGAAGCTTGCGTAAAAGCAGAATCTTTAGATAATATGCTTTGCCCAGTTGGCGGTCTTCCTGTAATGTGTAAAGTTTCGGAAGTATTAGGTCATGCAGTATGTCAAGCTACACCAAAAATTGCCGTTGTACGTTGTAATGGCACATGCGCCAATCGCCCACGTACTAACCAATTTGATGGAGCTCAAAATTGTAAAATTGCGACACAATTATACGCAGGAGAAACTAATTGTAGTTATGGTTGCTTAGGATTTGGTGATTGCGCTACAGCATGTCAATTCGATGCAATCAAAATCAATTCTGAAACAGGTATTCCAGAAGTTGATGAAGAAAAATGTACTGCATGTGGTGCTTGCGTGAAAGCTTGTCCAAAAAAAGTTATTGAACTTCGCAACAAGGGGGTTAAAGGTCGTCGAGTATTTGTATCTTGTATAAATAAAGACAAAGGAGCTATTGCCCGTAAAGCATGTTCTGCAGCTTGTATTGGTTGTGGCAAATGTCAAAAAGCTTGTCCTTTCGGAGCTATCAAAGTAGAAAATAATCTTGCATATATTGACTTCGAACTTTGTCGTTCATGCCGCAAATGTGTAAACGAATGTCCTACAGGAGCTATTCACGATGTGAACTTCCCTACACCTGCTCCAGTTGCAGCGAAACCAGTGACAGTTAAACCTGAAACACTAAAAGTTGTTGCAGATAAACCAGTAGAGGTTAAGGTTGACGAGCCTAAAGTTGAATCTACAATTATACCAACTCCTGTAAAAGAGGTTATTGAAGAAATAAAAGAAGAAGTTGTTGAAATAATCGAAGAAATTAAAGAAGAGATTGTTGAAATCAAAGAAGAGATTAAAGAAGAAATTGAAGAAATTAAAGAGGAAATCGAAGAGATTAAAGAGGATATTAGTGAGGAGGTTGAAGAGATAATCGAGGATGTGAAAGAAAAAATAGAAGAAATCAAAGAAGATAAAGAAGAGAAAAAACTTGAAGACTTCAACAACACTCCAGTTTCTGAACTAATTGACGAATCGCTTCGTGTTAAACCTCGTGAAAAGAGAGAGCCTAAACAACCTAAAAAGACAACTAACAACAATATGCAATCGCTTGATTTTTAAAATTCACACAAAATGAAAACATTCAAAATAGGTGGTGTACACCCAAAAGACCAAAAACTTTCAGCCGACAAAGCGATTGACACACTTGCTTTACCAAAGCAAGCAATCATTCCGCTCAGTCAGCATATCGGAGCTCCCGCTACTCCAATTGTTTCTAAAGGAGATTATGTAAGAGTAGGACAACTCATTGCTAAAGCTTCAGGCTTTATGAGTGCTAATATACATTCACCATATAGCGGAACTATCGAAAAAATTGACAATGCAATAGATGCTTGGGGGATGGCATCACCTTCGATTTTTATCAAAGTCGAAGGCGATGAATGGATGCCAGAAATCAATCGCAAAGAAGATATTATTCGCATCTGCAACCTTGAACCTGCAGAGATAATCAAACGCATAGGTGATGCAGGTATCGTTGGTCTTGGTGGTGCATGTTTCCCTACCCACGTAAAACTCACACCTCCACCAACTGCAAAAGCAGAAATATTGATTATCAATGGTGTTGAATGTGAGCCATACCTCACTTGCGACCATCGCCTTATGCTCGAGCATGCCGAAGAGATATTCATTGGTATCTCTATTATCATGAAAGCGATTAATGTGAAACGCGCTATTGTTGGTATAGAATGTAACAAGAAAAATGCTATCGAACATTTCCGCAATATAGCAACACGTCACTTTGGAATAGAGATATGCCCTCTCAAAATGCACTATCCTCAAGGAGGTGAAAAACAATTGATTGATGCAACAATCGGACGCCAAGTGCCAAGTGGAGCTCTACCTATCGCTGTCGGTGCAGTTGTACAAAACGTAGCTACATGTTTTGCAGTATATGAAGCAGTACAAAAAAATAAACCGCTCATTGATCGTGTACTTACAGTAACAGGTCCAGATGTAGAAAATGCTCGCAACTTACGTGTCCGTTTCGGTACTCCACTCAACGACATTATTGCAGCAGCAGGAGGTCTTCCTGAAAACACAGGCAAAGTGATTGCTGGAGGCCCTATGATGGGTCGAGCAGTAAGCAATCTCGAATCGACTACATCTAAACGTACTTCAGGTTTACTTATCATGCCTGACTATTTATCAAAACGTGCACCAGTCGAAAACTGTATCCGTTGTGGTAAATGCGTAGATGCTTGTCCTATGGCTCTCGAACCTTATTTGTTACATAGTCTTACAGATCATGAAATGTGGGACCGCCTCGAACAAGAACAAATTATGGATTGTATTGAATGTGGATGTTGCTTGTTCTCATGTCCATCTCATCGCCCACTACTCGACTATGTACGTCTTGGTAAAGCTACAGTTGGTGGCATTATTCGTGCCAGAAATGCAAAAAAATAATAACAATGTGAAAATTAAAATGTGAAAGTTAAAAGTTAACACCATATTCAAATTAATAAACTTTCAAATTTCAAAATTCAAATTTCAACTCAAAAAAAAATATGTTAACATTATCTCCAGCTCCTCACATTCATAATGGTGATAGCGTACGCCGAAATATGCTCAATGTGGTAATCGCCATGTTACCAGCATATCTTGTATCGCTCTATTACTTTGGTTTTGGAGCACTCTGCGTAAGTCTTATCTCAATAGTATCATGTCTTTTGTTTGAATTTTTAATCCAAAAATTCATACTAAAAGGCAATTGTACACTTGGCAATATGTCGGCGTTAGTAACAGGTATGCTATTAGCATTCAATCTTCCATCCAACCTACCTTGGTGGATAGTTGTTATTGGTGCATTAGTTGCTATCGGTATTGGCAAAATGACTTTCGGTGGATTAGGAAACAATCCATTCAACCCAGCTCTTGTAGGACGTGTATTTTTGCTTATATCATTCCCTGCACAAATGACTACATGGCCACGTCCAATAGCTATGAACCTTGATTTCAACTATTTTGACGCAGAAACAGGAGCAACTACACTCTCTATGCTAAAAGGTGGATTTGGAGAAATCCCATCACTCACACAAATGTTATTTGGCGAAATGGGAGGTTCTCTCGGCGAGGTTAGTGCTATTGCTCTACTCATTGGTCTTGTATATCTACTTGCAACTAAAACTATTACTTGGCATATTCCAGTTTCTATTCTTGTTACAGTATTAGCTTTCACTGGTATATTCTATTTCGTTGATCCAACATCATACGCAAACCCATTTATTCATCTCTTGAGTGGAGGCCTTTTGCTTGGTGCTATCTTTATGGCAACCGACTATGTAACTTCGCCAATGACTCATAAAGGTCAATTAATATATGGTTTTGGCATTGGCTTGATTACATGTGTGATTCGTCTTTGGGGTGCGTATCCAGAAGGTATGTCATTTGCAATTCTTATTATGAATGCAGCAACTCCACTTATCAACAATTATGTGAAACCTACACGCTTCGGCGCAAAAGAGAAAGGAGGTAAAAAATGAAAAAGTTAGAATCTTCTTTCGTTAATATGGTGATTGTTCTCACCGTAATTACAGTTATAGCAGCAGCTTGTCTTGGTGCAATGAATAACGTAACTGCCGAACCTATTGCAGCATCAAAAAAAGCAAAACAAGAGGCAGCAATCAAAGCTGTATTACCAGAATTTACAACAGTAGATACCGAAACTATCGTAAACGAGCAAAAAATCTTCCGCGCTTACGATGCAAATGGAGTATTAGTTGGTATAGCAATTGAAACAGCCGAACTTGGTTTTGGCGGAGATATTACTACTATGGTTGGTTTCGATGCAAATGGTTCTATTGTAGATTATTCATTACTCACTCATGCCGAAACACCAGGATTAGGTTCTAAATTAGTAGATTGGTTTAAAGTTAAATCCGATATTCGTGGAGCAAAAGCAGAAAGTATGCCACTAAAAGTGAGCAAAGATGGAGGTAACTACGATGCTATTACAGCAGCAACAATCTCATCTCGCGCTTTCCTAAACTCTATTAACAAAGCATACGAAACATACCAAATTGCTCGTGGCGAAACACCTACAATAGATGCATGGAGCGGTGCAACAACACAAGAATCAATCAGTAATCAAACGACTGACTCAATCGCTACATCCGATACTACGGCCGTTGATGCTTGGTCAGAAGCCACCGCACAAACTGACACAACAAAAATTGAAAGTCAAAATGTGGAGATTGAAAATTAATACCTATACATTTTCAAATTAAATAACTTTCAAGTTTCAAATTTCAAGTTTCAACTGATATTATGAATTATTTCAAAACCATAACAAACGGACTCATCAAAGAAAATCCGACATTCGTATTGATGCTCGGTATGTGTCCAACATTAGGTACTACCACCTCAGCTCTTAATGGTATGAGTATGGGGTTAGCAACAACATTCGTACTCATCTGCTCAAATGTAGTTATCTCATTACTTAAAAATCTTATTCCTGACAAAATACGTATTCCTGCATTCATTGTTGTAATTGCAACATTCGTAACAATTATTCAAATGGCAATGGAGGCATACCTACCAGCACTCTACGACTCTCTCGGACTCTTTATTCCGCTTATCGTAGTAAACTGTATCGTACTCGGTCGTGCCGAAGCATTTGCGGCTAAAAATAACCCATTTGCATCGTTCTGCGATGGCTTAGGTATTGGACTTGGATTTACCTTCGGATTGACACTACTCGGTATTGTACGCGAACTACTTGGTTCTGGAGCACTCTTCTCTCTGCGCATATTCCCAGAAGAATATAGCGTGCTTATATTCGTACTTGCACCAGGTGCATTCATCTCTCTTGGCTACCTAATCGCAATTATAAACAAACTTAGAACAAGCAAATAACCGTTGGAAATTTCAACTTCAGATTTCAAATTTCAAATTTCAACTTATTATGTCATACTTCTTAATAATAATCTCAGCTATATTTGTCAATAACATTGTATTGGCACAATTCCTTGGTATATGTCCATTCCTTGGCGTATCTAAGAAAATCGACACATCAATAGGTATGTCAGCTGCAGTAATGTTTGTAATGACCATTGCTACTATCTGTACTTATTTGCTCGACAACTACGTTCTTCAACCTCTTGGAGTGCAATACCTACAAACTATTTCCTATATTCTTGTAATTGCAGCATTAGTACAAATGGTAGAAATTATACTCAAAAAAATATCTCCTTCACTATACCAAGCATTAGGTGTATTCTTGCCACTTATCACAACAAACTGTACAATTCTTGGTGTTGCCATTATGGTAATACAAAAAGATATGAACTTACTTGAAAGCGTAGTGTTTGCTCTTTCTACATCAGCAGGTTTCGGTCTTGCGTTGGTACTTTTTGCGGGCATTCGCGAACAATTGGCACTCACAAAATTGCCTAAAGGCATTGAAGGTATGCCAACAGCCCTAATTGTTGCAGGCCTTCTCGCAATGGCATTTATGGGCTTCTCGGGTGTTTGTTGATCAACTCTTCAAGAAAGTGTCATATTTTGACACACTCACGTTCAACATATTCAGTAATAATATTTAATTTTTTTATTCTTTTATTGCAATTCTCGCAGTTGTTATACTTCGAGTTGTGAAAGCAATTAGAATAGTAGCATTATATATCTACGCAATCCACACCATAGGGATTGTATCATTTATATTGAAAAGAAGAAGCTACCTCAATAATAAAAAATCCTGATGAACTGAATCATCAGGATTTTTTATTATTGGTGTTTGGTAAAATATATGTATATATCACAAATTAACGTGAGTTCTGATGTTTATAGAACATCTAGATGGTTTAGACGCTTCGCTATCTAGTTTTTTAGCCTGGGGCTAATCGGATGCACGAGTTGTGTGTCGATACATTCCTTATTTCATATTTCTATATTTGCCTCTTGCGAGGCATCAGACACTTGAGCCGAGTGTCCTTACAAGCAGGGGGACAATATGATGCTGGGCTTATCTTAAAACACGATGAAGGCTACAAAATAGGAGGGTTTTATTACAACTCATCCATTACTTTGGCTGCTGGTTCAACAATACCTTCTTTAATAGCTGTAGTAAAATCATCAAAATTAAGCAATGGCAATACCGTAGCCATTACATTTTCAATAGGAGAATAAAGTAATGATTGTTGCACTACTGGCTTTTCTTTTATAGGCATAAACTGATCCATTAAAGCAACAAAGTTAAGAATAACGCTCAACAACAATGTCATTTTAACCACACCAAAAGCAGCTCCCAACAATCTATTTAGCCACCCTAACATTATCGCTCCTATGATTTTACTAAGCATATAAGATAATGCAGAAATAGATAATGACACTACAATAAACACTAAAGCATATGCCAAAGGAGTACAAATATTTACTGCCCAACCTGTCAATTCGACTAAGACTTGAGAGACTGACAAAGAAAAATACCTTGCTAAATAAATACCTAAAACTATAGCTAAGATTCCGGCTATCTCTTTTACCAACCCCTTACGAAGACCTTGAACAAGTCCGTAAGCAAGAGGAATAATTAAAATTATATCTAAATAGTTCATGTTGAGAATTATAGCAACTATAAAAAACTGACTACTAAAAAACACGAGACACAAGACAAATACGTCTTATATCTCGTGTCTATTATCTTATCTCTAATTAGAGCGTTTTCTTAACTTCTACTTCTTCGTAAGCTTCGATAATATCACCGATACGTATGTCGTTGTAGTTAGCAATATTAAGACCACATTCGTAACCAAAGTTAACCTCTTTAACATCATCTTTCATACGTTTGAGAGATGCAAGTTCTCCAGTATAAATTACGATACCATCGCGAATAAGACGTATCTTGTTGGTACGTTTAATTTTACCTTCTTTAACCATACAGCCGGCAATAGTACCAACTTTAGTGATTTTGAATGTTTCACGAATTTCGAGAGTAGCAGTAACCTCTTCTTTAATATCTGGAGCCAACATACCTTCCATAGCAGCTTTAAGCTCTTCGATTGCATCGTAGATAATAGAATAGAGACGGATATCTACCTCTTCTTTTTCTGCTAATTTACGAGCCTCCATAGAAGGACGCACTTGGAAACCTACGATAATTGCATTAGATGCTGCAGCCAAAGTAACATCACTTTCAGAGATTTGACCAACTGCTTTGTGGATTACATTAACTTGAATTTCTTCAGTAGAGAGTTTCAAGAGTGAGTCAGACAATGCCTCGATAGAACCGTCCACGTCACCTTTGACGATAAGGTTAAGTTCTTGGAAGTTGCCAAGAGCAATACGACGACCAATCTCTTCGAGAGTAAGGTGTTTAGAAGTACGAAGGCCTTGTTCACGAGCAAGTTGCTCACGTTTATTTGCAATATCACGAGCCTCGTGGTCTTGATCAAAGATATTGAAATTATCACCAGCTTGAGGAGCACCATTAAGACCCAAAACGATAACTGGTTCAGCAGGACCTGCCTCTTTGATACGTTGATTACGCTCGTTAAACATAGCTTTCACACGACCGTAAGCTGTACCAGCAAGCATAACATCACCAACACGCAAAGTACCATTATTTACAAGTACAGTTGCAACATATCCACGACCTTTGTCGAGCGAAGATTCGATAACCGAACCTGATGCTTTACGATTAGGGTTAGCTTTAAGCTCGAGAAGTTCAGCTTCGAGCAATACTTTTTCAAGCAATTCGTTGACACCCATACCGTGTTTAGCCGAAATATCTTGAGATTGATATTTACCACCCCACTCTTCAACAAGATAGTTCATCGCAGCGAGCGACTCTTTAATCTTATCAGGGTTAGCACTTGGTTTATCAACTTTATTGATAGCAAACACGATAGGTACACCAGCAGCAGAAGCGTGGTTGATAGCTTCGACAGTTTGAGGCATGACATTATCGTCGGCTGCAACGATGATGATAGCGATGTCGGTAACTTGAGCACCACGAGCACGCATAGCTGTGAAGGCTTCGTGACCTGGGGTGTCGAGGAATGTGATATGACGGCCATCTTCGAGTGTTACGTTGTAAGCACCAATGTGTTGAGTGATACCACCCGCTTCACCTGCAATAACGTTAGATTTACGGATATAGTCGAGCAACGAAGTTTTACCGTGGTCAACGTGACCCATCACAGTTACAATAGGTGGACGAGGGAGGAGGTCTTCTTCATTATCCTCTTCTTCTTGGATAGCATTAACGACATCGGCAGAAACGAATTCTGTTTGGAAACCAAACTCATCAGCTACGATATTGATAGTTTCGGCATCGAGACGTTGGTTGATAGAAACGAAAAGGCCAAGGTTGAAGCAAGTTTGAATAATTTGAGTAACAGCGACATTCATCATCGCAGCCAACTCATTAGCAGTAACAAACTCGGTAAGTTTGAGGATTTTTGATTCGAGTTGCTCCATTTCTTGCTCGTTTTGCAAGCGTTGAGCATTGGCTTCACGTTTCTCTTTACGATATTTAGCACCTTTTTTAACACCTTTGTTACCTTCTGTAAGACGAGCCAAAGTCTCTTTTACTTGACGTGCAACATCCTCTTCGCTAACAACAGGAGCATGAATAGTTTTTTGATTTTTATTCTTTTTCTTACCCTCTTTTTGTCCAGCACCTTGAGGTTGTCCACCGCCTTGCATAGCTTTGCTTACATCTACGCGCTCGCCACCAATACGTTTACGTTTTTTCTTATCGCCTTTGTCGCCACCTTTGCTTTGACCGTCAAGATTGATTTTATCAACCACATTAGGACCTTGCAATTTTGGTTTATCAACACTGAACACCTCTTCAGATTTACCACCCTCTTTATTAGCTTTTTTATTAGCCTCTTTTTGAGCTTTACGACGAGCTTCAGCAGCTTGACGTTCTTTAGCAATACGGTCTTTACGCAACTCTTCTTTTGATTTTTTTGCAGGACGAGTATTACTATTTATAGTAGAAAGGTCGATTTTATCAAGGACCTTAATATCGCTTTTGAACTCAACTTTACGGAAAGTGAAAATTTCTTCTTCTTTCTTTTCAGTTTGAGGTTCTTCAACTTTTTTAGGCTCTTCAACCTTTACAGTTGCAATAGGTTGAGCCTCTTCTTTTTTAACTTCTGCTTTCACAGCAGGTTTTTCAGTTTTATTTTCTTTGGCAAGATTTTCTTTTTCGACTGGTTTTGATTCTTTTTGTTTTTCTTCTTTTTTAGGTTTTGATTCAACCTTTTTCTCCTCTTTTTTAGGCTCAAGTTGAACAGGAACAACCTCTTTTTTAGGCTCTTCTTTCTTTGGTTCTGGTTTTGGTTCCTCTTTTTTCTCTACTGCTTTAGGTTTATTAAGAGCATCCAAATCTATTTTACCAACAACATTGAATTGAGGTTTTTCAGCATCTGCGTTTGCCGCAGGTTTCTTAACCTCTTTTTTAGGCTCATCAACAACTTTTTTAGAATCTTCAACTTTTGCCTTTTTAGAATCTTTCTTTTGAGCATCCAATTCAGCTATCATTTCAGGTGTAGCAAACTCTTTCAAAAGCAAAGCCTCTTGCTCTCCTGTAATTTTAGCATTAAAATCCTCTTCTACGGTAAAACCTTTTGATTTCAAAAAATCAGTTGCAGTACCAATACCAATCTTTAATGTTTTTACTAATTTTCCTAATCTTGCCATATAATTTAGTTTAGAGTTTAGAGTTTAGAGTTTAGAGTTTAGGATTAGTCTTGCATAACCCTAAATCCAAATCATAATAATTATAAGCAAATGACAAAGCCATCAACAAATAATTATTAATTATTAATTAGTCTTCGAATTCAGCTTTCAATACAGCCAATACGTCATCGATAGTTTCTTCTTCAAGGTCAGAACGTTGAATCAAATCCTCACGAGTAAGAGCCAATACGTTTTTAGCTGTATCGCAACCGATACCTTTCAACACATCAATAATCCAGCTATCGATTTCATCGCTAAATTCATCTAAGTAAATATCTTCTTCATCAACCTCAACATCATTACGGAATACATCGATTGTATAACCAGTAAGCATTGTAGCCAATTTGATATTATTACCATTTTTACCGATAGCGAGAGAAATCTCTTCTGGGCGAAGATATACATTTGCTTTTTTGTTTTCTTCGTCAAGTTCGATAGTTTGCACTTTTGCAGGGCTAAGAGCGCGAGCAATATAAAGGCTTGGATTTGCAGTATAATTGATTACATCAATATTTTCATTACGCAATTCGCGTACAATACCATGAATACGAGCACCTTTCATACCCACACATGCACCAACAGCATCAATACGGTCGTCAAAAGACTCAACAGCCACTTTAGCACGTTCGCCTGGGATACGAACCACTTTCTTAATAGTAATCAAGCCATCGTGAATTTCTGGCACTTCTTGTTCGATAAGACGTTCCAAGAACAAAGGAGAAGTACGTGAAAGATAAATTTTAGGGTTATTATTTTTATTATCTACACGAAGCACTACAGCACGAATAGGTTCTCCCTTACGATAGAAGTCATTAGGTATTTGTTCTTGCTTAGGAAGGAGCATTTCATTTTTATCTTCGTCCAAGATAAGCACCTCTTTTTTCCAAACTTGATAAACATCGCCTGAGACTACTTGACCAATAATATCAGCATATTTTTCGTAGAGAGCCTCTTTTTGAAGTTCAAGAATACGAGAAGCCAAAGTTTGACGAAGATTAAGAACAGCACGACGGCCGAAACTTAAAAATTCCACTTTATCAACAACTTCTTCTCCGACTTCATAATCTTCATCTATTTCTTGAGCAGCAGAAAGAGCAATCTCCATGCTTTCGTTTTCTAACTCATCATCTTCAACGATAGTACGAGTACGAAGAATTTCGCAGTCACCTGTCTCTGGATTAATAATCACGTCATAATTTTCATCAGTTCCATACATTTTAGCAATCACACTACGGAACGAATCTTCCAAGATAGCAATCAATGTAGAGCGATCAATCGCCTTCAAATCTTTGAATTCCGAAAAGGTTTCAATAAGATTTACTTTCTCTTTTTTAGCCATTACTTTTAAAGTTGAAAGTTGAAAATTGAAAGTTGAAAGTTGAAAATCATATTGAAGATTTCAAATTTCAAATTTCAAATTTCAAATTAAATTTTAAATTTATATTTTGTATATTTTACTTCTGAATATTTAAATTCGACACGCTCAGTGTAAGGTTTTTTACGTTTATCACCCTCTTTGCGTATCATTTTAGTTTCTTCTATAACAAATGTTTCATCTCCCACTTCGACCAACACACCTTCGTGTTTGATGCCATTAGCCTCCAAGACTTCAACATCATTATTAAGATTTTTCTCATATTGACGTTTCACTTTGAAAGGAGAAGTAAGACCAGCCGAACCAACTTCGAGCTCATAATCTTCGACTTCACGGTCAAAATTAGCTTCAATAAAGCGATTTAATTCAACACAAAAGTCAATATCAACGCCTTCTTCGGCATCAATTTCAACTTTTATCACATTATCAGCCGAAACTGTAACATCAACCAAGAAATATCTAGTATCAGTTAATTTACTGATAACCAAATTAGTAATAATATCTTTTTGTATCATATTCAACTTATAGTACAAAACGAGGGGACTACTCGTCCCCTCAATATCTTAAATTCGATGCAAAGTTACAAATTATTTTGCTAACTGCCAAATTTTTAGCAACTTTTTTTCAAAATTCACTGAATATATATAATAAAAAAGCTGTACCGAATAAATTTTCGGCACAGCTTTTAATTATTTCAATCTTCTTAATCTACAAAATTAGAACAATTTGATTGGATTGTAGTTGAGAGGTTGAGCATTTTTTGTAGCAGAAGCTTTGAATGAAGGCACTTTAAATTGAGGAGCACCATAAGCTTCGTCGTAAGATTTTACAGTGATTTTACCTGTATAAGTAGATTTAATTGTTGAACCATTTTCAGATACAAGGTCGAAAGAAATTTTATCTTCAGCAATTGTAAGAGAACCACCATCAACCAAATAATAATCACCTTCACCTCTTTGAGCATCGTAGTTACGAGCGATGAAAGAAGGGAAAACATAACCTTCTTCAACATCAGCACCTGCACTCTTAGCCATTTTTCCTTCAACATGTTTTACATCTACTGTATATTCTCCATATACATTGTCGACATTTTCCAATGAACCATAGCAAATAAAGTCAGCGAAAGAAGTATTGTCTTTGCTAATCAAAACAACTTCAATGATGTTTACTGGTAATAAATTGATGTCACCATAATAAATAACTTCTGCTTGAGCATAAGTTTCTTCACCATTATATTTGCTTGTTGGTTCGATACCTTCTTTAGAGAATGCACCACCTACAACATGTTGTGGAGTTCCTTCAAATTTGAAAGTTAGGATTTCACCATCGAAGTTACCTTCAAGCGCCCAAATCATTTTATCGCCACTAGCAATTAATTGAGCTTTAAAGTCTTGAGTTTGCAATGAACCAGCTTGTTGGCCATTTTGAATTTCGATAATTTGAACACCTACTGCACCACCTTCAAAGATTTCACCTACTTGATTATTTACAATTTCAAAAGGAGAATATTTAGTACAAGTTGGGAAATAATCTACTTCATAACTAACTGCTTGCAATAATTGAACAACCAAACCAGTACCAGTAAGAGATCCTTCTTCAATATCATAAACAACATCGCCAGTATAAGCTTCAAAAGCAAATTGAGCAAAGTTTGGGAAATAAGGAGAAAGACATCCTTCATAATAAACTCTCATATTAGCTGCCACTTCTGCATTTTCTACGTTAATTTCGAGTTTATCACCTTTGTTTTCTGTAGATTGATTATCACATGATGTGAAAATCATTGAGAGCGATACGATAACCGCCATTAAAAAAGATAATTTTTTCATAATTAATTGTTTTATTAAGTTAATAATTTATTGCTTTTTTAGAAAGTGCAAAGTTAATTGTTTTTTTTGATATACACAACAAAAAAGAATAGAAAATTGAGAATAGAAAATTTGGACTGGAGAGTTATTATTATAAAAAAGTAGAGGCGCAAAGATTTTTGCGCCTCTACTTTTTATATATTACGTGATTATTTCACTTCTTCGAAGTCAACATCAGTTACGTTGTCGCCACCTTGGTTGCCACCTTGAGCACCTGCGTTGAAATCAGGGCCTGGTTGAGCACCACCTTGAGCGTTAGCCGCGTTGTACATATCTTGACTTGCTGCGTGGAATGCTGTGTTGAGAGCTTCCATAGCCTTGTCGATAGCTTCAAGGTTTTGCTCTTTGTGAGCAGTTTTGAGTTGTTCGAGAGCTGATTCGATAGGAGCTTTTTTGTCAGCAGGAAGTTTATCACCAAGTTCTTTAAGTTGTTTTTCTGTTTGGAAAATCATACCATCGGCTTGGTTAAGTTTGTCGATACGTTCTTTTTCTTTTTTATCTGCTTCGGCATTTGCTTCAGCTTCAGCTTTCATACGTTTGATTTCTTCATCAGAAAGACCAGAAGAAGCCTCGATACGAATAGATTGTTCTTTGCCTGTAGCTTTGTCTTTAGCAGACACTTTGAGGATACCATTGGCATCGATGTCGAAAGTAACTTCGATTTGAGGTACACCACGTGGAGCAGCAGGGATGCCATCGAGGTGGAACATACCGATTTGTTTATTTTGAGCAGCCATTGGACGTTCGCCTTGGAGTACGTTGATTTGTACAGAAGGTTGGTTGTCGCTAGCAGTAGAGAATACCTCAGATTTTTTAGTAGGAATAGTAGTATTAGCATCGATGAGGCGAGTCATGACACCACCCATAGTTTCGATACCGAGAGAAAGAGGAGTAACGTCGAGAAGGAGGACGTCTTTCACTTCGCCAGTGAGGACAGCACCTTGGATAGCAGCACCTACAGC
>JAZLDO010000175.1:0-6479 GCA_045614825.1 Candidatus Aphodosoma sp.
AGCTCGCTTTCGACTTCGACAGTCACGTCGTTGAGGTCAATCCAAATGATTTCGTTGAGCGACACTTCGGTGAGAGTGTCCATTGTTTTGCCGATTTTGATACGGCCATTATCGCGATAGAATATTCTTAGTTCAGACATACGGGCAAGTTGAAAGTTTTTTTTAAACAGAAGTACAAAAAATATTTATAGGTCGATTATTTTTTTTGCACTTGAATAGTTTAGATTGGCTTCCTTTGTTTTTTTAAGTACAGATTTTTTTCTTTTTAACAGAAGTAGATAACTTTTTTTCCTATAAGTACATATTTTTGTACTTAAAAAAAGGTTGTCCTCACTAAATTTTAAAATAGATATTGCACTTTATAAGCCTATAAATTGATTCTGTACTTATGTTAAGACGAAAAATATGTAATCTATCAACACGACGGAGGCTGACTAAGAATTTGCTGCACGAGATTGGTGAGTTCGATGAATTCGGCAACTGAGAGTTGCTCTGGGCGTTTGTTGAAAATCTCTTCGTTCATTGCTCTGCCCTGCATGAGGGATTTGAGCGAGTTGCGCATAGTCTTGCGGCGCTGATTGAACGCTGTTTTGACTACCGAAATAAAGAGTTTTTCGTCGCATCCGAGGCTCTGTTTCGAGTTGCGGGTCATGCGAATGACTGCCGACTTGACCTTTGGTGGTGGATTGAACACATGCTCGTGAACAGTGAAAAGATATTCAATATCGTAGAATGCTTGGAGAAGCACCGATGTGATGCCATAGGTTTTGGAGCCATGTGGCGCTGCGATGCGCTCGGCTACCTCTTTTTGTATCATACCAGAGCAGACTGGTATGCGGTCGCGATGTTCGAGCACTTTGAAGAAGATTTGGCTCGAGATGTTATATGGATAGTTGCCAATGACCATAAATGGGCCTTCGCCAACGATTGTGTCGAGATTGAGACGAAGGAAGTCGCCTTCGACTACGTGCAAGTGTGGGTAATGCTCCTTAAGATAAACCACCGACTCGGTGTCGATTTCGATGGCAGTGAGGTTGATATTGGGGTTCTGCAAAAGAAACTGTGTGAGCACACCCATACCCGGACCAATCTCGATGACACGAGTTGGCTCGGCTGTCGGTAGCGATTCGGCAATGTGCTGCGCTACACGCAAGTCGGTTAGGAAATGTTGTCCTAAATGTTTCTTTGCTCTTACTTCCATAATATAAAGTCTACAGTCTCCTGTCAACGGTCTACTGTCAATGGTCTACAAAAAATTGCGCATTGTGCTTTGTGAATTGTGCATTTTTGCGTATCTTTGCAAACAATTTGCTAACAATTTGCAAAAGTAACTATTTTTAGCCAAATGACCAAAAAAATAAGAGAAAAAATACACCCTATAAATCATTTCGTTCAAAACCTGATACTAACGATTATCAATTTTGTATATATTCCGTTCAAAAAATACATCCCATATCAACTATTTAGATATGGTTGTTCGGGTGGTGCGAATATGGTTTTTGATTGGGTATTGTACTTTATTTTCTATAATTTCATCTTCTGTCACAACATCTTGCACATTGGACCAATAGCCATCAGTGCCCACATTGCTTCGTTCGTATTCACATTCCCTATCACGTTTCTCAGCGGTTTCTGGTTGGGGAGATACATCAGCTTCAAAGAGTCAGAGATGCGCGGTTGGTCGCAACTGGCTAGATACCTATTTGTGGTGGCAATGTGCATCCTTATTAACTATATTAGCCTCAAATTTTTCGTAGAAATATGCCATTTCTACCCAACTCCATCGAAAATGATTACCACAGGCATCACTACTGTGTTTAGTTTTTTAATGCAAAAATTTTTCACTTTTAAAGCATGAAGCTTAAAACTACATACAAGATATTTGTGCGTATTATTGTTGTAATAGCCTACTGCGTAATAATTTACAAATTAGCGACCTACGACAATTACGACACACTATTCATCCAATTTGCATCAAATATTCCAACAAATTGGATATATTTAGTGCTTTGTCTTTTATTGATGCCATGCAATATGCTGACAGAATCAATAAAATGGCAATGCGCCACATGGAATATTGAAAAAATATCTTTCAAGAAAGCAATTATATCAACCCTTCGTGGACAAGTAGGAAGTATTGCTACACCCAATAAATTAGGCGATATTCCAACTCGCGCTTTATCTCTACAAGATGCAAATAAAGCGCCTGGAATTATCATGGGATTCATTGCCGCATGGTGTCTATCGGCTGTTATTATCGCTATCGGAGCTTCGACGTCTGCCAAATATCTATCAATCTACTACCCTGAAATACTCAATGAAGATTTACTAATTTTCGCAAACGAAAGCTGGATTGGGCTAATAATTCTAGCATTTCTGCCGATTTGGAGTAGAATTATCAACACAGAAAAAATAAAATCAACGAGAATAAAAAACACCATTGAATCAATTGCTCAAACAAGATTCAGACAACTCTTTTCTTTTGTTTTGTTATCTTTTCTGCGATATACAATATTCTGCACACAATTGTTTCTAATGTTCCACTTCTTCGACATAAACATCACTATATCTCAGGCAGTTATAGCAATACCAACAATATACTTGCTTTCAACGCTGACACCTACAATACCAGTCTCTGAGGCAGCCACGCGCAGTGGTTATGCTGTATTTGTCTTAGCCCCATTCTGCTCTTCTGCACCAACCATAGCCCTCTCCACATCCCTCCTTTGGGCTCTCAACTGTGGTCTCCCAATAATCTTAGGTTCTTTCCTTTTTAACAATAAAAAAACAAAATATTAAAAAGGCCCCCTCGCAAAACAAATTTTCACTTAAAAATTCACCGATTATACAATTTCACCCTCCATAATATCATTAAATTTCACTTTAATGATATTTTTTATGTTAAATTTTACAAATAAAAACATTATATTAGAAAATAATGTTTTATCTTTGCATCGTTTTTCAGATATACTCGTAAAAAATGAAGATTTTTAACAAAAAAAATTCTATTTGGCTTATAATATCCCTAATGGTAGTAGCATTCACTTTGCTAATATCGTTACAATTCAGCTATGTCATACGTACAAAAAATATAATCACCAAACAATATGCCGATGCAGTACAACGCAGCCTCTATCGCACAGTAAAATCTATCGAAGAAGCTGAGGTATTAACATATATAGATGAATCATTTAAAAACGACACTCCCGAAGCTCGCAAAGCCAAAGAAGCAATCAAAAAAGCACGTAGCGAAGACATACAGAATATTATTGAACAGCATATAGATTCGATTATAACAAGAAATACCAATCTATTAAACACAAACCAACCAAACACATCAATATCTGCTGCTACTCAAAAATATAACGAAAAACAATACAAACGTTTCATTCAGGCCAAAAGTCTAATGGAAATTGTAACAGCAAAACTATTAAACGACTCTCACAATCGCGACATAACCACACGCATAGACCCCTATTATCTCCGCGATCAGCTGACATACAATCTCGAACAAAACGGCATTACAAGTGAATTCTACTTTGCCGTATCAGACAAAAACAACAAAACAGTACACCGATTCAACGAAAAAACTTTCGACATCACATCTACGAATTGTTTCAAACAACAACTATTCCCTTCTGACACAGAGACCAAAAGCCCATACTACCTATACATATTTTTCCCAAACAAAAACAAAGAAAACATACCGAATATAAAAATATTATACCCACCTTTCTTTGTAACTTTGCTACTACTAATAGTATGTTCATTCACAATATGGTACATATTCCGTCAACAAAAACTAAATGAAATCAAAACCGATTTCATCAACAATATGACCCACGAACTTAAAACTCCCGTGGCATCAATCTCCCTTGCATCTCAAATGCTTAACGACCCAGATGTGTCAAAATCGCCACAAATGCTTGAACATATATCAAAAATAGTACGCGACGAGACAAAACGACTAACATTCTTAGTTGACAAAGTATTACACATGTCGGTCTTCGAACAACGCAATATAAAAATAGAACTACAAGAAAATAACATAAACGAAATATTACAAACAATAATTGAGAACTATTCACTCAAAATACATTCAAAAGGAGGAAATATTTACACTGAACTACACGCACACAATGCTTTCGTTGAAATTGACGAAATGCACTTCGCAAACATAATATATAACCTCCTTGACAATGCAGTAAAATATTCACGCGAAAACACACCTATAATCGTAACGGTATCAACATGGAACGAAAAAAATCGTCTATTCATAGCTGTAGAAGACAACGGAATTGGAATTAAAAAAGAATATCTAAAACACATTTTCGATAAATTCTACCGCGTTCCAACAGGCAATCGTCACGACATAAAAGGCTTCGGATTAGGACTATCATACGTAAAAAAAATAGTCCAACTACACAATGGAAACATAAAAGTGGAATCAGAACCTAATATTGGCACAAAATTCGTAATAGACTTAAAAACAATAGAAATATAAACCACGATTAGAGTTTTAGAGTTAATAACTTTCTCCTCTAACCTCTAACCAATTAACCTCTCAATAATATGGAAAAAACAAAAATTCTCCTCTGCGAAGACGATGAAAGTTTAGGCATGCTTCTTCGCGAATACCTACAAGCAAAAAATTACAACGTAACACTCGCTCCTGACGGAGAAGCTGGTTATCAATTGTTCACAAACGACAAATTCGACCTCTGTATTCTTGATGTTATGATGCCTAAAAAAGATGGCTTCACTCTTGCACAAGATATCCGAAAAATAAACAACATCATTCCTATCATATTCCTCACAGCTAAAACACTTAAGGATGATGTACTTGAAGGATTCCGTATTGGAGCAGATGATTATATCACAAAACCTTTCTCAATGGAAGAAATGTTGCTTCGTATCGAAGCTATTATGCGCCGAATTAGCGGAAAACGAAACAAAAATGTCAACGAATTCCAAATCGGCAGCATGACTTTCGACGTACAAAAACAAACTTTAACCACAAGCAAAGGCATTGTCAAACTCACAACTAAAGAATGTGAACTACTCACTCTTCTTGTACAAAATGCTAATACAATACTCGAAAGAGATTATGCTCTCAAATCTATATGGATTGAATGCACCACCTACAATGCCCGCAGTATGGATGTTTATATCACGAAACTACGCAAAATCATAAAAGACGATCCTGATGTTGAAATTATAAACATCCATGGAAAAGGTTACAAACTCATAGTTCCATAATACGTTACGTCCCTAAAAAATACTTTTTGTACAAAATACAAGAATTATCTCATTTTTTCTTTTATACTTCAATTTTTTTTTGTAAATTTGCAACGTGAGAAATATGGGCCATTTGTTTTCTAACAAAAACCCGTTAAATATAAAATTATTAACTACTTAACATATCAAAAAAAATTATGACAAATCTAGATTTATCTAAGTATGGCATCAATGGTGCGGTTGAAATTCTCCACAACCCATCTTACGATGTACTCTTTGCTGAAGAAACAAAACCAGAACTCGAAGGCTTCGACCGTGGTCAAGTTACTGAACTCGGCGCTGTTAACGTTATGACAGGTGTTTACACAGGTCGTTCTCCTAAAGACAAATTCTTTGTAATGGACGAAGTGAGCAAAAACACTGTATGGTGGACTTCTGACGAATACAAAAACGACAACAAACCTGTTACAGAAGAAGCTTGGAAATCACTCAAAGAAATCGCTGTTAAAGAACTTTCAGGCAAAAAATTATATGTAGTTGATACTTTCTGTGGTGCTAACGCTAACTCTCGTCTTAAAGTACGTTTCATCATGGAAGTGGCATGGCAAGCTCACTTCGTGACTAACATGTTCATCCGCCCAACTGCTGAAGAACTCGCTAACTACGGCGAACCTGACTTCGTTGTATTCAACGCTTCTAAAGCTAAAGTTGAAAACTACAAAGAACTCGGCCTCAACTCTGAAACCGCTGTAGTATTCAACCTCACAAGCCGCGAACAAGTTATCATCAACACTTGGTATGGTGGTGAAATGAAAAAAGGTATGTTCTCTATCATGAACTACCTCCTCCCACTCCGTGGCATGGCTTCTATGCACTGCTCAGCTAACACTAACGAAAAAGGCGAAACTGCTATCTTCTTCGGTCTTTCTGGTACTGGTAAAACTACTCTCTCAACTGACCCTAAACGTCAACTTATCGGTGACGACGAACACGGTTGGGACGACGAAGGTATCTTCAACTTCGAAGGTGGTTGCTATGCTAAAGTTATCAACCTCGACAAAGAGAGCGAACCTGATATCTACAACGCTATCCGTCGCGACGCTCTCCTCGAAAACGTTACAGTTGACGCTGAAGGCAAAATCGACTTCGCTGATAAGAGCGTAACTGAAAATACTCGCGTTTCTTACCCAATTCACCACATCAACAACATCCAACCAGGATCTAAAGCTCCTGCTGCTAAG
>JAZLDO010000176.1:0-3478 GCA_045614825.1 Candidatus Aphodosoma sp.
ACCTCTTCTTGTTCCTCGGTCCTATTATGTATAACGCATGGCCAATCTGGCAATGCTGGACTGTATTCTTGGGCGTTTGCTTCCTCTCTATGGGTGTGATGCTCGGTATGGTTAAATGGCTCGAACGCGTTACTAAATAATTTATATACGTGAAAATAAAAAACTCTGTAATGAATCATTACAGAGTTTTTTTGTCTTTATAAGTGTGGAGCAGTTGGGCTTATGTTGAGTTTTTTAATCTCTTCGGGGGGGCCTGAAGCAACGATTTCGCCACCTCGTTTTCCGGCTTCGGGTCCGAGGTCGATAAGGTAATCGGCTTGTCGGAGGACATCGAGGTTATGCTCGATGACGATGACCGTATTGCCACGCGAAACAA
The DNA here is from genome assembly GCA_045614825.1 of Candidatus Aphodosoma sp. GTDB lineage: Bacteria > Bacteroidota > Bacteroidia > Bacteroidales > Paludibacteraceae > Aphodosoma. Next base: position 377 of record JAZLDO010000176.1, read on the forward strand.
GGCGTTGTAGAACATTCATTAGCACTTTTATGTCTTCGAAATGTAGGCCTGTGGTAGGTTCATCGAGAATGTAGAGTGTGTGGCCTGTGTCGCGCTTAGCAAGTTCGGTAGCAAGTTTTACACGTTGACTTTCTCCGCCTGAGAGAGTAGTAGAACTTTGTCCGAGTTTGACATAACCTAGACCTACATCTTGTAGGGTTTGGAGTTTGTGGACAAAAGTAGGCATATTTTCAAAGAATTCAACAGCTTGGTTGATAGTCATGTCGAGCACATCGGCAATGGATTTGCCTTTGAAGCGGACTTCGAGGGTTTCGCGATTGTAGCGTTTGCCACCGCACGCTTCGCAAGGTACATAGACATCGGGGAGGAAGTTCATCTCGATTTTTTTCATACCATTGCCAGAGCACACTTCGCAGCGACCGCCTTTGGCATTGAATGAGAAACGACCAGGTTTGTAGCCACGAATTTTTGCTTCGGGTAGTCCAGCGAAGAGGGTGCGTATGTCGTTGAATATGCCAGTGTAAGTAACAGGATTGGAGCGTGGAGTTCGTCCGATAGGTTCTTGGTCAACGGTTACGATTTTGTCGATATGTTCGATTCCTTCGATGGATTCGTATGATAGAGGTTCTTCTTTGCTGCGATAGAAGTGGCGGGTGAGTATGGGGCGTAGAGTGCCGTTGATAAGCGATGATTTGCCACTGCCAGATACGCCAGCTATGCAGGTGAGAGTTCCGAGAGGGATGTCGAGAGTTACATTTTTGAGGTTGTTGCCTCGTGCGCCCTTTAGTATAAGGTGTTTGCCGTTGCCAGAGCGACGTTCGGTCGGTATTGGAATAGATGTTTTGCCAGAGAGGTAACGTGCAGTGAGAGTGTTGGTTTTGAGCATTTCTTTGTACTTACCTTGAAATACGACTTCACCACCGAGGCGACCAGCACCAGGTCCCATATCCACAATATAGTCGGCTGCACGCATCATGTCTTCGTCGTGTTCGACTACGATAACAGAGTTGCCCACATCGCGCAGTTCTTTGAGTGAATTGATAAGGCGGATGTTGTCGCGTTGGTGGAGACCGATACTTGGTTCGTCGAGAATATATAAAACGTTGACGAGTTGGCTGCCAATTTGAGTTGCGAGACGGATGCGTTGGCTCTCGCCACCAGAAAGAGTTGCAGATGAGCGAGATAGAGCGAGATAGCCAAGACCTACGTCGAGAAGGAATTTAAGGCGAGTGCGTATTTCTTTTATGATTTCTGTACCGATTTGGCGTTGGCGAGAGTCCATTTTAGTTTCGGCAGTATTGAGCCATTCATAGAGGTCGTCGAGTTGCATATTGGCAAGTTCGGCGATGTTTTTATCGGCAATGCGAAAACTTAGAGCTTCGCGATTGAGACGAGTTCCACTACAATGAGGACAGACTATAGGAGTGTAGAATGAGTCGGCCCAGCGTTGTTCGCTAGAAGAGCCATCTTCTTGTTGTAGAGATATATAATGAATTAGGCCTTCGTAGCGAGTGCGATAGTTGGTGTCATTGCCGATTGCTGAATTTGAGATTAAGAGTTCTTCTGTCGAACCATTGAGGATTTCGTCGAGTCCTTCTTCAGGGATTTTTGTAATAGGCGTTTTGGTGGTGAAACCATATTTTTCGCCGATAGCATTGATTTGCCAGAAAATCATTGAACTACGTTCTTTGCCGAGGGGGATGATGCCACCTGCGGCGATAGAGATGCTTTTGTCAGGGATTATTTTTTCGATGTCGATTTGGTTGATAGTGCCAAGACCTTTGCAATGAGGACATGCACCTTTAGGTGTGTTGAACGAAAAATTGTGAGGTGCAGGTTCGTTGTATGCTAAGCCAGTGGCAGGGTCCATAAGATGACGCGAGAGGAAACGAGTTTGCTCGCTGTCGCGAGTGAGAATCATCATTACGCCATCACCCATATTCATGGTTTTTTCGATGCTTTTTTTGATGCGATCAGTGTCTTTTTCTTTTATGATTAATTTGTCTATTACTACTTCCACGTCGTGATTGTGGTAGCGATCAAGTTTCATACCAGCGTAGATTTCTTGCATTACGCCATCGACACGCACGTTAGGGTAGCCTTTTTTACGGATGCTTTCGAAAAGTTCTTTGTAGTGACCTTTGCGATTGCGAACAACTGGAGCGAGGAGATATATAGCTTGAGCATCATAATCTTTAAGTATGAGATCAAGAATCTGCTCATCGGAGTATTTAATCATCGGTTGCCCTGAAATGTAGCTATATGCAATGCCTGCACGAGCATAGAGCAAACGTAGGAAGTCATAGATTTCGGTAACGGTGCCGACAGTTGAACGAGGGTTTTTGTTTGTAGTCTTTTGTTCGATGGCAATCACCGGGCTAAGACCCGTAATTTCGTCAATGTCGGGGCGTTCGATATTTCCGATGAAGTGGCGAGCATATGCCGAAAAAGTTTCGATATAACGGCGTTGACCTTCGGCATAAATAGTGTCGAAGGCGAGTGATGATTTGCCACTGCCACTTAGGCCTGTAATTACAGTTAAGGCATTGCGAGGGATAGTCACATCAATATTTTTTAGGTTATGCACTCTGGCACCGAGAAGTTTTATTGTTTTATCGCTCATAATGGAGTATGTCTGTTATCTGATATGCAAAGTTACAAAAAAAAGGTGGAAATGCGATATAAATCGGAAAAATAACCTTTAAAATAGAATATTTTTGATATTTTTTATTCTGTTTTACTATTGAATATTAGTGTGTTTTAGATTTTTTTATGTGAATATTTAAGGTTAAAATCGAGCTATATGTTGTTTAATAGTTGAAAAATCAGCTATTTAAATTCGTCAAAAAGAATAAAAAGAAAAAAAAACAAAAAAGAGTGTGTTATTTGAAAAAAAATGTGTACATTTGCGAAGTTATTTTGCATAGGAATAAACTGCATAAAATAAAAATAAACAATAATAAATTATGGAAATAAAAAAATCGCCAAAAGCCAATTTGGAAGACAAACGATTGACCTTTGTCTTTATGGGATTGATCGTTGCGTTGGCTATTTTGTACACCGCTTTTGAGTGGACACAACGTGAAATTACAGTTCACGAAG
>JAZLDO010000177.1:0-5454 GCA_045614825.1 Candidatus Aphodosoma sp.
ACATTTCGCGGTGAGCGATTTTGCCATATTTCTCAAGCATACGGAACACTGGTAGAATATCCCAGCTACCCTCTTTCACTTCGATGCCTTGACCCTCTTTCAAGATACGAGGAATATTTTCGTCGAAACCACCACCAGTGATGTGAGCCACACCGTGAACGTCGCAATTGCGAATCACGTCGAGCACTTGTTTCACATAGATGCGAGTAGGAGTAAGCAACACTTCACCGAGAGGACGTTCAGCATCCAATTCAGGGAGCACAGCGTGGAGATCAAGACCAGCATCGCTAACCACTTTGCGCACAAGGCTAAAGCCGTTAGAGTGAACACCCGAAGAAGCAATACCCACGAGCACGTCGCCCACTTTCACTTTCGAGCCATCGATAAGTTTAGATTTTTCAACCACACCACAAGTAAAACCAGCGATATCATATTCGCCTTCGGTGTACATACCAGGCATTTCGGCAGTTTCGCCACCGATAAGGGCGCAACCAGCTTGACGGCAACCTTCAGCCACACCAGCCACGATATTTTCGATTTTTGCAGGTTCGTTAGCGCCTACAGCCACATAGTCGAGGAAATATAGAGGTTCAGCACCTTGCGCCAAAACGTCGTTCACACACATAGCCACAGCATCGATACCGATAGTATCGTGTTTATCCATAGCAAAAGCGAGTTTCAATTTAGTACCAACGCCGTCAGTACCACTCACTAACACAGGTTCTTTCACATTCAATGCCGAGAGGTCAAACATACCACCAAAAGCACCAATATTACCCATTACACCAACTCGTTCTGTTGATGCCACATGTTTTTTAATACGACGAACTACTTCGTAACCGGCCTCAAGATTCACACCGGCTTGTTCATAACTTTGAGCCATAATTTTATATAGTTGAGATTTGAAAATCGAAAGTTGAAATTTTGCAATAAGCAAAAGTAAAGTCAAACTTGTTTGAGCTATACCAAGCGTAGCAAAATTCATGAACGAAGTAAATAATGTTGACAGTTAAAAATTAGCCATTTACACTCGATTTTTTATCTCCAAAGAAATAAAGAACCTCGAATCAACCTTCAAATTTCAAATTATTATTAATTACAATACTGCCAATTTATTTTTAATGTGCAAAGATAGCAAAAACTTTACAATTTAACAAACATAAGTACAAAAAAAAACTGCTAACATATAAAAAAACATATTCATTCAATCTTCCATCCTTTACTCAATAAAAAAACACAAATATTAATCAAATAATGCCATACAAAATATAATACGAAAAAAGGTTGCCCCAATCGGAGCAACCTTATATTTTTATTTGAATAAATCAAATTATTCAGCAGGCAATTTCCATGCATCAACTGTATCAACAGGTTTAAGATCAAGAGGCATTTTGCGGTTGCCACCATCTTCACTAAAATCCCAGCTCCATTCAGCACCTTCTTTTCTAACGAAATATTTGTACTCACAAGCTGCTTTTACATTAGCTTTTGCTGTATAAACATCACCTGATTTTGTCATAACAACTGGATTAGCAATATCCCATTCTGCTGCTTCTAAAACACCAACGATACCTATTTCATAACCTTCTGGCAAATTATTAGCAGTAAGAGTAAATGTTGCTTCGCCCGCTGGATTTTTTTCTTCAGTATCTACTGCACATGGATCTTTTGCCCATTTAGTAACTTTAACATAAACAACTCCTGTACCTGTTACTTCAAGGTTATTAATATTGCCAAAGCCATTATCTGCAGCCAAAGCATCTCCATCTAAAACTTCAATATCCGAAGTCCATTCATAATCATAAGAAAATTTACCATCAGCAGTTGCATGAGCAGCTTTACATTGAGAAGGATCTGCATCTGGAGTATACTCTGCTTTATACCAATTATCAAAACCTTCAATTTTTTCAAATTTAGCCACTTGCTCAAGATCCGTTGACCAACCATTAAAAGAACCTGTAAGATAAATTGCTCCGTTATCACAAACAAATGCAGAATCAACTGTATTAATTACAACAACAACCTTACCTTCCACTGCTTCAACATTTGGTTTTTCAGCAGAATCGCCACCAGGAATTACAGGAGGAACTGGTTTTTCTTCACAAGCTGTAAACATTACAGCAGCAGCAAACATTGCTGCAAAAAATTTAATTGCTTTCATTTCAATAAAATTTTAAGTTAATATAAAAAGTTAATAAAAAGGATTGATTAATAGCCAGGATTTTGAGTATAAACGCCTGGATTAGCAGTCATTACCCATTCTGGAATAGGATAAATTTCTACATGTTTAGGTGTAACTGATTTAAATTCCCATGTACCGTTCGCAAATTTATCAAAACGGATAAGGTCTTGACGACGATGACCTTCCCAAGCTAATTCACGACCACGTTCATCAAGCAACTCATCAAGAGTAATATCAGTATAAGCTTCAAGACCAGCACGGGTGTGAACTTCATTAATAAGAGAAAGAGCTTCGCCTGTAGCAGAACCACCATTAAGACGCATAAGGGCTTCGGCACGCATCAAAAGAATATCTGCATAACGATAGATTGGAAAGTCAGAATTTGCATGGTGTTCGATACCATATTCAGGTTCAAATTTCACAAAACGAGCACCTTCAAATGAATTTGCTTTAGTTGGGTCTTCAATAGTTGAAACTTTAGCTGTAATTACAGCAGGAATTTTACCATTATCACCAATTTTAGTATTACCTGTATCATAAATAATAGTATCCCCAGTTGCATCAAGAACCGCACCAACCAACCATTGTTCTCTACGTTTATCATCATTAGAATATCTGTTATAGAAAGACTCAAGAGTACAAGGACCATTCCAAGGTGGAGTTGTCAAACCATAAACATCTTGATGAACATAGTGAAGCGTAATAAGGTGGAACATATTTCCCTTCGCATATTGAGCATCAAATACAATTGGAAAGATTATTTCTGGATTATTTGTGTTATTTGCTTTAAATACATTCATGTAATTAGGGTCAAGAATATAACCATAACCACCATTTATAATAGAATCGCAATAATCGGCACATTTTTGCCATTGAGCAGTACCAGTATAAACTTCTGCGTTAAGATATAATTTTGCAAGAAGGGCAAAAGCAACAGGACGAGTCATTGAACCATAACGGACATCATTAGTCAATTGTGGAATTGCCGCAAGGAGTTCAGATTCAATAAAATCAAAAATTTCTTTACGAGTGTATTGTTTAACTTCATGCACGCCATCGTCGATAGTAGCATTACCATAGAGGTCCATAGCCAAGAAATGATAGAATGCACGCAAAGTTTTTGCTTCAGCAATACCTGCTTTTGTAGCAGCATCGTATTGAGTTTCATCATCACCTTTAATCTCTTTAATAATATTCAATACGTTGTTACATTTAGCAGTACCTCCGTATGCGAAAGACCAACCATTATTGATGTCACGGGTATTATACCCCCAAGTATGCTGATGCATAGCAATAGGCACACCATTATCTGCCCAGTCTGTACCACGAGTAGGAACTACCACCTCATCAGTAGTATATTCTTGCATACTCCAATAACCTTCACGATATACATAACCATACTCACCGATCATTTGAGCATAGGCATTAGCAACAAGGTTCGAAAATTGTTCTGGTGTATTAAAATAATCATCTCTATTTACATCACTATACACCTCTGGCTCAAGATCTGTACATGCTGTACTGAAGCACATAACAGCAGCCATCATACCTATAAATATTTTTTTAACTTTCATAGTCATTAAATTTTATTTTTAGAAACGGAATTGAAGACCAAGGTTGAATGTACGTTGAGTTGGATAGTAAGAACGTCCATCGAAACCAGGAGTCAAACCTGACATGTTAACACTTGCTGGATCGTGACCAGAATAACCTGTGATAGTGAACAAGTTTTGAGCAGTGAAATAAACACGGATATAACTAATCCATTTTGAGAAATTCTCAGGCAATGTAGGAGTATAACCGATAGTCAAGTCATTAAGTTTGAGATAAGATGCATCTTCAAGATAATAATCTGAAACTAAACGATTTGTATAAATAGGAGCTCCATCTACCGTATTTATAGCAGACAACAAACAATTTTCTACACCACGAGTATTTTCATAGAAGAAACGAGTTTCATTGAAAATGAGACCACCAATTTGACCACGGAAGTTAAGTGACAAATCGAATTCTTTGTAAGTAACTGTTGTGCTAAGACCAAAGTTTACGTATGGTTGAGCATTACCAATAATTTGTTTATCCTCTTCCTTAGGATTAAGAACAAGTTCTCCCTTCTTATTATAATAATAAATTTTTCCGTCAGAAGAATATGGATACGCTTTAAATCCGTAGAAGTTACCAATAGGTTGACCTTCAGCGAGACGCATAGTATAAACACCAGTAAGACCATCACCATCAGCCACATAACCAGTATTAACGTATGTATCTACACCTTCTTGACCATATTTATCACCTGTGATACGAACTACCATATTGCGGTTCCAAGAAGCATTGAAGTTGATATCCCATTTCCAGTTTTTAGTTTGAATAGGAGTACCATTCAATTGCAATTCAACACCATAGTTGTGAATTTGACCATAGTTATCCCACATTTTGCCAAATGGATATGGAGGCATTGGAACATCGTATTCGTAAAGAAGATCTGTAGTATTACGGAAGTAAGCGTCTAACGAACCAGAGAAACGATTACCGAATGCACCGAAGTCGAAACCAAAGTTAAATTCGTGTTTTTCTTCCCAACGGAGAGATTCATTCACATTAGATTGTGGTCCCCAAGGTCTAACAAATGCACCATTACTCCACAAATAGTCACCACCAGGACCTACACGCATAAGATACAAATAGTGATCGCCTGGCATATTACCAGTTACACCATAACCTAAACGGATTTTCAAATCATCGAGATTTTCAACATCTTCCATAAATTCTTCGTCAATAATGCTCCAGCTACCAGATACAGAAGGGAATACACCCCATTGACCCAATAGAGGATCCGCCTTAGGACCAAATTTAGAAGAACCCTCAAAACGTACAGATGCGCTCAAGAAATAACGTTGATCATAATTGTACATTACACGTGCAAAGAAAGATGCTAATTTGTCTTTATATTTATAAGATCCCATATTTGCATAAGCCTCAGCACCTTCTTTAAGACCTTGACCCATACCTAGATTATTATAAAGAAGATAATCCAATGGGAATTTTGAGTTATAAGCGTTAAAACCATGAGACAACTCTGTTTGATAACCTTGACCAATCATTGCTTGGAAAGCATGAGCATCCCATTGAGCAACATATTGGAGAGTATTTTCAACAACTTGTTGAGTGTAAAGACCATATGATTGATTTGCCACACCACCTTTACCTTCTACTGCACGGAGTGTTGAATTTTGGAATTTACCAGTCCAAGAATTGCTATGTTGAATAGAATA
>JAZLDO010000178.1:0-89201 GCA_045614825.1 Candidatus Aphodosoma sp.
CGTTGAAAACGAAAAAGAAGGCGAAACTATCGACGCTAACGAAGTATTCGGTTCTATCGAAGCTGTTAAAACTGTTTCTGACCTCTGCATGCCTGTAACAGGCGAAATCCTCGAAGTAAACGCTGCTCTCGAAGATGCTCCTGAATTGGTTAACAACGACCCATACGGCGAAGGCTGGATGATCAAAATTGCAGTTAAAGACGCTGCTGAACTCGATGGCCTTATGGATGCTGAAGCATATGCTGCTTTCATCGCATAATAATTGTTCGTGTCAATAATATGAAAAGCGAAATCCTTCAGGACTTCGCTTTTTTTATATTTTCTAACAAGCATTTGTATAATTAAAAAATAATTCTTACCTTTGCATGGGTTGAAACTAACTATCGTAATTATAATGATGTGTCGGATGTAGTTATAACACTATTATAGTTGTTGCTGCCTAGTAAAAATAATTTATTAGTATAGTGAAAAACGCCTTTATTTTGCAATCGCAAAATGAAGGCGTTTTTTATTAAAATCGTTGTTTAATCCAGTAAGACAAAAATAGGTCGGAGAGCATGTATTGTCTGTTGCCTTTTTCGTCGGCATCGTAGGTTATCCAATCGTCTTCGAGGAGTTGTTTGATGGCAGATTGGACTGAGCTTGTTGAATTGAGATGGTGGCGACGAACGAAGTCGCCTGATGTTACTCGTTGTGCCTTACCCTCTTTGGCGATAGCAATCAACAATTCTTTGGGTTTTGGAGTCAATAATGACAGTCTATTTTTGTAGTGTCGCTCATTTTCTAATAAAATATCTTCAATGGCAGATTCTACTATGCTTTGAGTGCAAATACCATTGGGTTCTGTCATCGAAAAAGCTACATTCATCACCTTTTGAATGCAATATGTATTGCCATCGAATAGGGTGTATGTATAATCAAAAGATTCTTGTTCAATGGTTTTGTTGAATTCTTGGAATTTATAGTGAGCAAATTGAGAATATTTGTCATGGTCTATTACACCTAAACTCATATTTACAGTGCTTGCGTAGAATGGACGTGAAGGGGCATTAAACATCTCCTCTAAGATGTGGCGCTCAGAGCCTGCAAAGATGAAATCGGCATTGCTGCAATGTTGTATGTGAGAGCGTAAAATAGCCTCAATGTTTTTTTCGGGATAGTAGACTATTTGTTGGAATTCGTCTATGGCAATTAGACATCGTTTGTCGGCTTTATTGATGTATTCAAATATTTCAGACAGAGTGTATTCAGGATTGCGAATTGAACCTAACGACAAATTGAATTTTGGCAATCCTGTCAGTACATCATAGCCAAATTCGCCACTAATAGAGCGTACGGTTTGCATAAACAAATCCATCATTTGTTTGCTTTTGGGTTTTAGTGTCTCAAAAATTTTACGTCCTAAAGCAAAGGTGAATTCACGTAAAGAGGTAGTGTCTAAAATGTCTATACAAAAGAGATAAAATTGTTCCTCCCAATGTGCTTCTTGTGCGCAATGTTCTATTAAACCTGTTTTTCCAATACGACGCGGAGCAGTCAATAAAACATTGCGACCATTATAAATATGGTTAGTCAATTCTTTAGTTTCTTCTTCTCTATCACAGAAATAGTGAGAAGGAATAGCTCCTTTAATAATGAATGGATTATTTATGTGTGTCATATAATTATCTCTTTTGTTGATTTTCATTGCAAAGATAATACCTTTTTTTAAATTATGCAAATGAAATTATGCTAGTAGAATAATTTTATTGGAATAATCCTGTAGAAAGATTTATTAGTAGGTTGAAAGACTGCATAATATAACGTTAGTTTGATATAAAATACAGGAGGGTAATCGTGTTATCCGTGCTTTCCGTGTGCAATAAAAGTTATATCGAACTCACGTTAATATAGACTATTTTTGCGTTCTAAGTTGCAATGTTTATTTCATAAAACAATGCTTTTTTATATGTAATTTCAAATTTCAAGCCTATCCTGCTTCTAACCCAACAGCAAGGTGCAAGCAACCTTCACCGAAGAAAACAGCCACTCTCACACCATACATTTGCAAAGTTTTGTTCTTTTTGGTGTTAAAATTCACCATACAAAGCTAACTTTGCAATTGCAAAGTTGCAAAGTTAAGGTAATCTATTGATAGTTAGCTTAAAAGGATTTTTGTGACATGTGCAATGTAAAATAAATAGCACTACACAACTAAAAGATTTTCAACCTATTACCCCAACTTTGCAAGCTTTGCTAACTTTGCAACTCCCTATTTTTCCATAAAATGTCTGTTTTTTCCTAAATAAATAGACATATTTTCTAAAAATATAGACATTATCCTAATTTTTTTGACTTCGCAACTTCGCAAGTTCTTTTTTTGATGTATAGTGACATTCTGGCAGAAATTCTATTATGGCACTATATTTGACTATGCATTTTCGCTAATTGGTCCAATTTGACTAATCGGTCTAACAAACTAATATAAACTCTAAAAAAATATAATACTATTATGGCAAAAGGAACTATTGGGGTAACTACGGATAATATTTTCCCCGTGATTAAAAAATTCTTGTATAGCGACCACGAAATTTTCTTGCGTGAGTTGGTGTCGAATGCGGTAGATGCTACACAAAAGTTGAAAACACTTGCTTCGGTGGGTGAATTCAAAGGCGAAATGGGCGAGTTGAACGTCGAAGTGAAAATCGATGCTGTGAAAGGTACGCTTACTATTTCGGACCGTGGTGTGGGTATGACTGCTGCCGAAATAGAACGCTATATCAACCAAATAGCATTCTCGGGCGCAACTGAATTCCTTGATAAATATAAAGATGATGCGAATGCCATAATTGGTCACTTTGGTCTTGGTTTCTACTCGGCTTTCATGGTGGCTAAACAAGTGGAAATCTTCACCAAATCGCACAAAGATGAGCCTGCTCAACACTGGTCATGCGATGGTTCGCCTGAATTTACACTCGAAGAGTGCGACAAAGCTGATCGTGGTACTGATATCGTGCTTCACATCGATGATGAGAACAAAGAATTCTTGGAAGAGGGTCGCATCAGCACTTTGTTGAACAAATACTGCAAATTCTTGCCTGTGAACATCGTGTTTGGCGAGAAAAAAGAGTGGAAAGAGGGCAAAGAGGTGTCAACTGGCGAACCTAATATTATCAACAATCCAACTCCAGCATGGACTCGCAAACCTGCCGATTTGACAGAAGAAGATTACGATAAATTCTATCGCGAACTTTATCCATACGGCGAAGACCCATTGTTCCACATCCATTTGAACGTGGACTATCCATTCAACTTGACTGGTATTCTCTATTTCCCTCGCATCAAAGAGGGTGTCAACCTTGAACGTAACAAAATCCAATTGTATTGCAACCAAGTGTTTGTGACCGACTCGGTTGAGGGTATCGTGCCTGAATATTTGACTTTGTTGCACGGTGTGTTAGATTCGCCAGATATTCCGTTAAACGTGAGCCGCTCTTACCTTCAAGCCGATGGTAATGTGAAGAAAATCTCTAATCACATCACTAAAAAAGTGGCTGACCGCTTGAACGAAATCTTCCGTAACGAACGCACTCAATTTGAAGAAAAATGGGATGCATTGAAAATCTTCATCGTGTTTGGTATGCTCACCGATGAGAAATTCTACGAAAAAGCTAAAGATTTTGCTTTGTTCAAGAACGTAGATGGCAAATTCTTCACATTCGAAGAGTATAAAAACTTGATTACAAGTGAGCAAACTGACAAAGATGGCAACTTGATTTGCCTTTACGCAAACAATACCGACGAGCAACATTCGTATATCGAAGCAGCACAAGCTAAAGGTTATGACGTATTGTTGATGGACGGACAGTTGGATTCGCACTGGGTAGGTCAATGGGAACAAAAGAACGAGAAAGTGCGCTTTGTGCGTGTGGATAGCGATGTTGTAGGCAAATTGATTCAAAAGTCAGATGCTCCACAAGTGGAACTCAATGACGACCAACGTCAAGCATTGACATCGGTATTCCAAGCTCAATTGCCAAAAATCGAGAAATCGGAATTCATCGTTACCCTCGATGCTCTTGGCGAAGATGCAGCTCCAATTATCATCACACAAAACGAGTTTATGCGTCGTATGAAAGAGATGTCGCGCAACGGAGGCAATCCGATGATGGCATTCTATGGCGAAATGCCTGATTCATATTCACTTGTGCTTAATACAACTCACCCATTGATGAAAGCTGTATTGGATGCTGAAGAGGCTGAATGCGCAGCCGAAATCAAACCAATTGCCGAAGAGATGAAGTCGCTTGATGCACGCAAAGCCGAGTTGAAAAAATCGTACGAAGGCAAAAAAGATGACGAAGTGCCAGTGGCTGAAAAAGAAGAGATTAACAACCTCGACAAGCAAATTGCCGATTTGGGTGAAAAACGCACTGCCGTATTCGCTCGCTTCGCAGCAGGTCATGACAAAGTGAAACAACTAATCGACCTTGCTTTGCTTGCAAACAATATGCTCAAAGGTAAAGACTTGGCAGATTTTGTAAAACGTTCAATCTCATTGATGAAATAAGCTGGTTGTTTATATTTACGTTCTTTGTATTTAAGGAAATTAACCCATTGGCAAATCATTGCCAATGGGTTTTTATTGTCATTTAATTATTATAAAAAAGTCTACTCAACAACATAAAAAAATAATCCGGACTTCATTTGGGAAAAATTAAGAAAATCACTAAATTTGCAATTATTTTAAAAAAAAGATATGAGCGTTGTTGTTTTAGCAACTATATAATAATTCAAATTTTAGGCAATTTGCAATATTGTATGGTATAACAATCAAAATAAAAAGAGTATGTTAAGTATGAATTTTACAATAAAACAATTGGAAGACTATTTAATTGTTTGATAGTATGTGTAGAAATTAACAAAAAAGAAATACAGCTATGAAAGGATTAGATGTTATGAATATAATCACGATTAAGAAAGAAGATGATTTGTTCCCGATGGCATTAAAAGCCATCGGGGATGATTGTCCCAATGTTATATATGCGATGGGTAATATAGAATTGCTAAAAGCAAATGACATGGTGGCTATAATTGGTTCAAGAAAAGCAACTCGTCAAGGAAATAGTGCTGCCTATTCGCTTGGTGCTAAGTTGGCAAAAGAGGGTAAAATAATTGTCAGTGGTCTTGCTCTTGGATGTGATACTTCGGCTCATCGTGGATGCTTGTCTGTTGATGGAAAAACAATTGCTATAGTTGCAACTGGATTGAATTTAGTTCACCCTCGTGAAAATGAATCATTACAAGCAGAAATTTTGCAAAAAGGTGGTCTTATCATATCAGAACAACCTATAGGCACAAAAGCGAATCCTACTCGACTTGTTGCTCGAAATAGACTCCAAGCAGCTCTTTCTGAAATAGTCATAGTTGCAGAAGCTCCTCAACATAGTGGAACAATGTATACAGTTCAATTTGCCCAAAAATATGGTAAACAAATTAAGGCGGTTGAGTTTCGGAATGTTAACGAGCAAAATTCAGGTAATAGATTTATTGTAGATAACAATATTGGAGAGTATATTGAGTAAAATAATTATTTATATATGCAAAACATGTGATTATATGGCAGATTTTGTTTAATTTTGCATGCTCTTAATAATTTATATTGGTATGGATAAGGATTTTTTAGAAAGAGTTAGATTGATGAATGAAATTGTGTATAAAGAGGAGTATAGTAGATGAAAGGAAAGATAAATTCAATTTTTCGATTGACAACATATGAATATAGTCGACATTCTTTAGAAAAATTGCGCTATCCATTTAAGTTAAGCAATTATAAATCTGCGTATTTTAAGACACTAGAAGAGGCGGAGAACGCAGTGATGCATAAAGCTCGCTTTAATGAAAAAATCCAAATAAGTGAACCTAAATTTTATGGTGATTATGCTTTCGTGATAACAGAAATACCATTGGGCATTGATGTTAGTTTAGATAATTTAGGGGATAGTCTCTCTGAAAGAATTTACCTATCAAATGGTTCACTTTGGGGAGTTCGTGATTTTTGTAATTTTATTCCACCAGATTGTCATGGAGAAGAGTTTAATTATTGGGGGAGACTTAATAGATTTCATGGAAGAACATCTGGAGATATTAGATTTAAGTCAGGTGATATTGTTGAAGTTTTTGGTTTTTCGGGGAATCGATATTGGAATAATGAAGAAGTTAATCTTGCAATTGTTGTTAAATGCCCACCAACAAAGAAAGAGGTATCGGATTTTCTAGATGAATATTTAGCTACACATACTGGCTTTGATGTTTGTGAGCATAATCTTTCTGCAAAATTTGGTTATGGAGAAGATGTCTATCTCGTATTGTCAGAAGCGTGTGATGCTCTAGATTATGCACCAACAATTTCTTTGTTTAGTCCATCAATTAAAGTTTCAAAACAACGAGAAAAGAAACTTAAATTGTTATATGAAAAATATTTGATAAATAATAAGTCTTAAAAATAATTGAATTAATATAGGTTATATGAAAAGAGATATTATGTATGACGATGGTGTAAATGTTAAAATTTATGCTATAAGAGATATTGAAAATGGCATTATGTCTCAATTTATTGAAAACTAATATTTGAAAACTAATTATTGATAAATTATGGAATCGGATAGTGTAAATAAATTAAACTCCATTGAAGAGATGGTTGAGTTTATGGATGGTGTAAGTCAAAATCGTAAATATTACACTGAAATGGTTGAAGAGTTTTTGAAAAAGAAAGAACGTCGACCTTATTATCTTGTGTCATATTATGATAATCCTGAAACTAATAATGAGGTTGAATTATTAAGACCTTTAACAGATGAAAACATTGCTGAGATAAATGCTTCTTTGGACGACTATATAAAAAAAGAATATCCAGAGGAAGTTGAAAACAATGGTTTATTGGATGCTGATTGGAGAGCTGATATTATTTCTGAAATAATTGACGAATTTAGAGATAAGGAATATCTTTGTAATACTAACCTAAAGGGCGACTATATGGAAATTATAGATATTGACATTTGTACTAAATATTATTGTTATCGTATAAAAGTTGCTATATTTCCTAATGGAATGGCAAATCCTCCAGAATTTATTGATGTGAAAATAAATCTTCCTGATGATGTTTATTCTTATTTGTTAGTAGAGTTTATGCTTAATTCAGAATTAAGTTTCAACAAGTTGAGAATAAAGAATGAGGAGGTATATGGAAAAATTAGTTCTTATGTGGATCGATTCTTTCATAATTGCACATACCCATTAAATGTGCCAACATACGCAGTAGAGTTCACTGAGATTATCGAGGATGCCCAAACCCTATTAAATAGCATTGAGAGTAAAATTTAAATGTTGTATGTTAAAAAAATAAATCAATTGTTGTAAAATTTGATAAGTGAAAGGTGTATAAAATAAAAAGTGGCAAATTCTTTTTTGAAGAATTGGTCACTTTTATGTGTATTATGAAATGGTTTAAACTATTTTTATTGAATTTTGTTGGAGTGCTTAATGATAATTTCATGAAGCACTGCATTATTTTTGTGGCGGTGGGATGGGCGATGCCCGAGTGGATGACACAGAGCCAGCTGATCGCGGCAGTGAGTGCGGCATTGGTGTTGCCTTATTTGTTGCTTTCGCCATATTCGGGAGAAATTGCTGAGCGATATTCGAAGCAACGGATAGTGCGCTTGATGAAATTATTGGAGTTGCCTATTGTGGCATTGGCAGGTGTTGGCTTTTGGATAGAGTCGGTGTGGATAGTTTTGTTGGCAGTGCTGTTGATGGGTATGCAAAGTTGTCTCTATTCGCCTGCAAAATACGGACTTATACGTGATGTGGAAGGTGAACGAGGAGTAGCGTTTGGCAGTGGAATGTTTGAAATGATGGCTTTTCTCGGTATATTGATAGGTACAGTATTAGCTGCTTATTTATCAGACCATTATGCTTGGTGGATTGTGGTAGCTGTGATGGTAGTGTTGGCAATAATAGGCTATTATCTTTCAAGAATACTCGGCATTGTAGAGATGCAATATACAGAGGAAAAAGTAGAAAAGCAATCACGAAATCCGTTGAAATTTTTGATTCAGTCGTATAAATTTGCATCGCAATATAGAGGTTTAAATAAAGCAATTTATGGTGCATCGTTGTTGTGGCTATTAGGTGGTATGTTGCAAATGAATGTGGTGTTGCATTGCACCAAGACGATAGGTATGACTAATACTGCCTCGAGTTTGATATTGGCAATGGCAGCCGTGGGTATTGCAATTGGGTGTAGCGTTACTGGCAAATTGATTGAGAAACGCAATAAGAAAAGTTTCATCATAGTTGGATTGTTGGGGATAATTCTTGCTTTAAATATTCTTTTAACCTTCAATCCTCAAGGATGGAGCTTAGGCGTGTTGATTTTTGTGATTGCGTTTTGTGGAGGTATGTTTCAAGTGCCATGTTTGGCGATAGTGCAAAGTGCCGATGTAGGCGAAAAATTAGGCTCTATGTTGGCATATCTTAATCTTTTGACATTTATTTTTGTGCTTTTTGGAACGGCATTGTTTTCATTAGTTACGGCTTTATCGTCAGAAAATAGTATCATGGTGTTTTTTGTTATGTTGATAATCATTGTGTTAAGTGTCTTTGTGTTTGTGTTGGATTGGAAGTAGAAATTTTCAATTTTCAATTTTCAATTTTCAACTTTTTTTTGTATCTTTGCAATCTAATATGTACTAAAATAAAGTTTTATTATGAAATTATTTAAAGCAATATTTACTCTGTTGGCGCTTTTGATTGTATCTGGAGTTCAAGCACGTCAGATGTATGTTGGTAACTTGAATTTTGAGGATAAATTTCGTCAAACTGGTACTGTGAAAAATGATACAGTTGGGGCTGCTGTTTTTGTTTCGGCTGAAGAGTTGCAAGATAAAGTGGGCGCTGAATTGACACATCTTTCGGTGTATCATATCGGTTCTACAGCACCTAAATATTTGAAAATATTTGTTGCATACAAGTTAGATTCTGTAGCAGTTTATGAGAAAGAAATTGATGTCGCTGAGGTTAAAGAGGGATGGAATACTATTGAATTGGATTCGGCTTTGGTGTTGACAGGAGATTCTATCTATTTAGGCTATTATTTTTCAAGTTCTTCGGTAGCTACTTATGCTGTAGCCAATAGTTCTGCAGTTAAATCATTTATTAAAAAAGGGGTAAGTGCAGATTGGACATCGACAAAGGGTATTGCTATGTATGGTACAGTTGTGGGAGATAATTTGCCTGCTTATGATATTGTTTTGAGCTCTAATATTGAGGCTATTGATGTAGAGATGAATAACTCTACTGATTTTAGATTTTTAGTGGAAAATGTAGCAGCAGATACAATTCGAGCTATTGAGATGGAATGTGATTTTGGTAATGGTAGAAAAGAGACAAAAACGTTAGAGGTTGAAATTCCTTACCTTGGTGCAGATAGTGTGGTGTATGATGGAGTTGTGTTTGATGAGATAGGTGTGTATGATATTAAATTTACGGTTACTAAGTTGAATGGTAATGATGATTTAGTGCCAGAAAATAATACTAATACGGTTAAAGTGAATGTGATTGAGCGTCTTGTTAAGCGTAAAGTATTGCTTGAAATTTTTTCGACCGAAAACTGCACTAATTGTCCACAAGGTCATGAAATTATAGAGTCGTCAATAGATGGACGTCATGAAGAGATAATTGAAGTGGGTCACCATGTTGGTTTTTATACAGATCAATGGACTCTGCCTGCTGATACTATCTATATGAATTTCTACTATGCAGCAATTGTAACAACTTTTGCACCAGCAGGTATGATTGATCGTACATTGTTTTCGAAAGAAGATGGACACAAAAATCCATATCAAGGTGGAGATAGTTGCGTGGTTTTTGATGTAACTGATGCTGATGTTTGGAATATGTTGAATGTTCAATTAGAAAAACCAGCATACGCATGGATAGATTTGAGCACTGATTTTAGTGTAGAAGATTCTGTCTTGACAATTAATGCTTCAGGTAAGTCGGTTACTGAACTAGGAGGAGAACCACGATTAACCGTTTATGTTACTGAAGATAATCTTGCTTCAGACCGCCAAGCAGGTTGGAATAGTGAACAAAGAGGACCTTACTATCAGCATAATGTAAATCGTCATGTTGCAACAGATGTTTGGGGTGACCAAGTGGCTTTGAATGAGGGTTTTGAAAAGGAATATAAGGTTAAAGTGCAACCTAATTGGAATGTTGACAACCTCAATGTAGTTGCCTTTGTTCATAACTATTCAACAAAACCAAATGTAAAAGAACGATATACTGACTTCAACGTATATAATGCAGAAAAAGTGCAAGTTCGTCCTCATGAAGTGGCGGTCGAAGATGTAGAAAATAGTTCAATTTTTGCTTTTGTACATCAAAATGTTCTTGAAGTCGTAGGTGAATACGAGTCAGGAGTGATTTACGATGTCAACGGACAAGTTGTGGCAACCCTTCGTGGTAGTCCGACTACATCTATTGCAAATATGCCAAATGGTGTTTATGTACTATCGCTTGCATTGGCAGATGGTTCAATTTATAATACAAAAATAGTAAAATAATAAAACAATGAGAAATGTGAAATGAGGAGTGAGGAATGTGTTAATTTTCAACTCTCAATTTTCAAATCTCAACTTTCAACTTTCAACTTTCAACTTAAAAATATGGGTTTTAATGATTTTTTAGCCAAGATATTTGGTAATAAAGCACAACGCGATTTAAAAGAGGTGTCGCCTGTTGTAAACAAGATAAAAGAGATTTATCCAACGATTGAAAAACTTTCGCATGACGAACTTCGTGCGCGTACTGCAGCTATTCGTGCACATTTGCAAGATGCAGTGAGAACTGAGCGTAAACGTATCGAAGAGATTCGTGCAGAAGTAGAGCGTACAGAACTTGATAAACGCGAAAAGTTATATAAAGAGATAGACGAACTTGATAAGAAAATACTTGATACACTTGAGGTAGAGCTTGATAAAGTGTTGCCAGAAGTATTTGCTATTGTTAAAGATACAGCACGTCGTTTTTCTCAAAATGATACTATCGAAGTAACTGCTACAGACTTTGACCGCCAACTCGCAATTAAGCACGACTTTGTAGAGATTGAAGGCGATAAAGCTATTTATCACAATGAGTGGGAAGCTGGTGGCAATATGCACAAATGGAATATGATTCACTATGATGTGCAATTGTTTGGTGGTGTTGTACTTCATAAAGGTAAAATTGCCGAAATGGCTACTGGTGAGGGTAAAACCCTTGTGGCTACATTGCCAGTATTTCTTAATGCATTGACTGGTAATGGTGTGCATGTAGTTACTGTCAATGACTATCTCTCTAAACGTGACTCGGAATGGATGGGACCACTTTATATGTTCCATGGTATGAGTGTTGATTGTATCGACAAGCATCGTCCAAATTCAGAAGAGCGTCGTCGTGCATATAATGCTGATATTACATTTGGTACAAATAACGAATTTGGTTTTGACTATCTTCGTGATAATATGGCTTCGGCTCCTATCGACCTTGTGCAACGCAAACATAATTATGCAATTGTCGATGAGGTTGACTCGGTGTTGATCGATGATGCTCGTACTCCATTGATTATTTCAGGTCCTGTGCCTAAAGGAGAAGACCAAATGTTTGAGGAGTATTGTCCACGTGTTGAGGTGTTGGTGAAACAACAATCGGCTATGGCGACACAACTTCTTGCAGAAGCTCGTGCTAAAATTGGTAACGAAGATAAGAAAATTAATGAAGAAGGTGCATTGGCGTTGTTCCGTTCATATAAAGCAATGCCTAAAAATAAGGCATTGATTAAGTTCTTATCTGAGCCAGGTATTAAGCAAATCCTTATCAAAACAGAAGAGTTCTATATGCAAGAGAATAGTAAACACATGCATATAGCAACTGACCCTCTTCTTTTCGTTATCGACGAAAAACACAACTCTATTGAGTTAACCGATAAGGGTATCGATACAATGACTCGTTCGACTGAAGACCCTAACTTCTTTGTGTTGCCTGACGTAGGTGCTGAAATTGCTGAAATAGAGAAATCATCAATGTCAGATGAAGAACGTCAAGAGAAAAAAGATGCTGCACTACAAGATTATTCAATCAAATCAGAGCGTGTACATACTGTAAACCAATTGCTCAAAGCATATACTCTCTTTGCTAAGGACGATCAATATGTTGTTATGGACAACAAAGTAATGATTGTTGACGAGCAAACAGGTCGTATTATGGATGGTCGTCGTTATAGCGATGGTCTTCACCAAGCAATCGAGGCAAAAGAGCGTGTAAAAGTTGAGGCTGCAACACAAACATTTGCAACAATTACACTTCAAAACTATTTCCGTATGTATCATAAATTGTCAGGTATGACAGGTACAGCGGAGACAGAAGCAGGTGAATTTTGGGATATCTATAAACTTGATGTTGTGGTAATTCCTACAAACCGTCCGATTGCGCGTATTGATATGGAAGACCGCGTTTATAAAACTAAACGTGAAAAATATAATGCTGTAATCGAAGAGATTGTTGAATTGGTAGCTGCTGGTCGTCCAGTGCTTGTAGGTACTACATCGGTTGAGATTTCAGAACTTTTGAGTCGTATGCTTACAATACGTAAGATTTCTCACAATGTATTGAATGCTAAATTGCACCAAAAAGAGGCAGATATCGTAGCTGAAGCAGGTCGTGCAGGTACTGTAACAATTGCAACAAACATGGCAGGTCGTGGTACCGACATCAAACTTACTCCAGAGGTAAAAGCTGCAGGTGGTTTGGCTATTATTGGTACAGAACGTCACGAAAGCCGTCGTGTTGACCGTCAGTTGCGTGGTCGTTCAGGTCGTCAAGGTGACCCAGGTTCTTCTGTTTTCTTTGTTTCGCTTGAAGATGATTTAATGCGTCTTTTTGGTTCGGAACGTATATCTAAGGTGATGGATAGCATGGGCTTCCAAGAGGGCGAAATGATTGAACACTCAATGATTTCTAAGTCTATCGAACGTGCTCAAAAGAAAGTGGAAGAGAATAACTTCGGTATCCGTAAACGTTTGTTGGAATATGATGACGTGATGAATAAACAACGTACAGTGATTTATGCTCGTCGTCGTCATGCTCTTATGGGCGAACGTATAGGTGTTGATATTGTCAATACGCTTTATGATACAGCCGCAATGCTTGTTACAAATAATCACCAAGTGCTTGATTATGATGGTTTCAAAACAGATATGCTTGCTGTATTTGCAATGGATACTCCTGTGTCTGAGGATGAATTCCGTTCAATGAAAGCTGAGAAGATTATAGATAAAGTTGCTGAGGCTGCATACGAAGTATTTGTTCGTAAAATGGATAAAATGGCTGAGGTAGCGAACCCTGTAATTAAACAAGTATATGAAACACAAGGTGCACAGTATGAAAAAATCTTGATTCCTATTACTGACGGTAAACGTATGTATAATGTGCCTGTAGTATTGAAAGAGGCATACGAAACAGAGTCGAAAGAGGTTGTTAAGGCATTCGAGAAAGCAATTCTTCTTCATGCTATTGACGAAGGATGGAAAGAGAATCTTCGTGAACTTGATGAATTGAAACATTCGGTGCAAAATGCAACTTACGAGCAAAAAGACCCATTGTTGATTTATAAACTAGAGTCAAGCAATTTGTTTGGAGCTATGCTTAACGAAATGAACCGCAAAATTACATCTGTATTGATGCGTGCACAAATTCCGGTTCGTGAGCCAGAACAAGTTCGTAAAGCTGAAACAGAGCGTCGTCAAGATTATAGTCGTTATAGCGCAAACAAACAAGATATGACAGATATCCAACGTGCAGGACAACGTGATACTCGTGAACGTCAGGTTACACAACCTATTCATGCAGAGAAGACAGTAGGTCGTAACGAACCTTGTCCTTGTGGTTCAGGTAAGAAATATAAAAACTGTTGCGGTAAAAACGCATAATATTTAACTATAAATTTATTAAACTGCATCATAAATAATGTTTTGATGCAGTTTTTTGTGCAATATATATAATTATTTTGAATATTGCTTTTTTGTTTGTGTTTTTTAATTTGTTTTTTTTATCTTTGTTAATATATTTTTGTAAATATTTTGTTGACACAGAATAAATTCGTAACTTTGCAAAGTAATATGTTGTTTTTATTGACGTTAATTTTTTTAATATTTTTGTTATGAGAAAAATTGCTTTTTTATGGATGTTTATGTTGTCTGTAGTTTTGTTTGCAGAAACAAAAGGGTCTAATTTTAATGTAGAGTCAGGTATTAATGTTGTTTGGAGTATCAAAGAAGGAGCAGCGTTGACATCTTTTTCTGGAGTGACTGTTACATTTTCTGGAAAAGATTCTGCTGGACGTAATTTAGATGGAAAGGAAGTGGAGAATGCAGTTGCTCAAGGATCATCAACAAATGTTTTGTTTTATGAAGTTTTAACTGATGGTAGCCTTAAGCCAGTGGATAATGGAACATTGCATGCAAGTAATGTAGGATTATCTATTACATATGTTCCTACAGAGGATAAAGGATATAAAAATTTTATTGATGGTGCTTATGTGAAGCCAGGTAACTATTGTATTGTTATAGACGAAGGTGATGTGTTGTTTACTCCTAATCGTGATGGTTTGGAGAAGGTTTATAATGATCAGAAATATGTGTTGAATTTTTCGATAATAAATGATTGTTATACGGAAGAATTTGTAGATTTTAATTATGTAGTTTCTCCTAAAAATGGATCAGTATTGAATGAAATTCGAGAATTTATCATTACTTTTTCTGATTGTGAATCAATAATTGTTAATGATACACTTATTAATGGTATGAATTGGTTGTCTTGTGAGTATAGTGTAGAGACTGAAGAACAAGGTGCTATGTGGATAACTAAATCTCCTATGTATTGGTCTTTGGTTGAAGGAAAATCTAATGCTTTGCGTATTTATGTTGCTTCGGACTTGTTTGGAGCTGAGGCTATAACAGATTTAGGCGCTTATAGGATTACAATTCCTGAAGGAATTGTCTGCTTTTCTAAAACAGAGACATCTGTCGTTTATAATAATTCATTTGTGTTGAATTATGAGGTTTCTGATGTTGTGTCAAGTGTGGAAGTAATAGCAGTTCCTAATGTTTATGTGTATGATGGTATGATTGTCTCTGAGGAAGAATGTCAAATTTTTACAATTACAGGGCAAGATGTTACAAGAATGAATGGCTATCTTGATGAAGGTGTTTATGTTGTGAAAAATAATAATTCAGCAGTTAAAGTTATTGTGAAATAATTGATAAATACAAAAGCATAGGTCTTGAAAATATAGACTTATGTTTTTGTAGTTTTATTATGTGTAAATCAATTTAAAATATATGCTTTTATGAAAACAAAATTACAAAGATTTTTGAGTTTATTAATTGTGGTATTGTTTGTATCTTTGTCTGCTTTTGCTCAATATGGTCGTGTTTTAGAAGAGAATTTTGAAAAAGGAATTCCTCAAACATGGTCGCAAGAGGTGGTTAACGATAATTTGTTATGGACTATTGAAAGCGGAGATTTGACTTTCCCTAATGGTGCTTCGTCAGGGGAAAAACGCGTTGCTTTTCGTAATTTGTCTGGAAAAACAAAGAATGCAACAACGCGTTTAGTTTCTCCTATTGTGGATGTTTCTAGTTTGTATCGTCCGTTGTTGGTCTTTGCTCATGCGCAAGATCAATGGACTAAAGATGTTGATGTGCTTAGAGTGCTTTATCGTTTGTCTCCAGAAGCTGAATGGGTAGAATTGAAAACATTTGATGAGTGTATTACTTTTTGGCAAATTGATACAGTTCGATTGGTTGGTTCATCTAAAACGTATCAAATAGCTTTTGAGGCAATTGATAATCTTGGTCGAGGTGTTGTTATTGACGATGTGGAAATTCGTTCTACTCCACGTTGTGATACTCCATATGCATTGGATGTGAGTGAGTTGACTAGTAGTAAAGCTGTAATAAATTGGTTGGGTGCTTTTGATGCAAAAGGTTTTGATTTGAAAGTTTCTACAGTAAAAATTACTGCTGAGCAATTGGCTGATGATTCATATAAAGCTGATGTATTGGATGTTTCATTGCCAACATCTTGGAACTATGAACTTACAGGACTTACATCTGGTGAAAAATATTATTATTATTTACGTTCTATTTGTACTCAAGAAATAAGTGATTGGGCTGCTGATTCTTTTGAAGTTGCGAATATGATTACTATTCCATATTCTTGTGATTTTAATATGAAAAAAACAGCTGGAGGTTTAGTTTCTTATGTTGATAAGTGGATCTTTGATGCTTCTAAATCTGCTACAAAACCATTTGTAAATACCTGTTTGTCAGATAAGATGTGGATTGCTTCGTCTGATTCAACTTTTGCATTGTGTTTTTATGGTTCGGATGATGTAGAGAATGTAACTCCAATAAAAGGTGGTGCGTATGCTTATGCTGTTTTGCCAGAAACTGAAGTGGAAGATATGAATCGTCTCGCAGTCTCTTTCCGTACAGTAAACTGGGATTCTCATCTTTCGGAGAGATTTAGTATTATCGTCGGAGTTATGACTGACCCTAATGATAAAACTACATTCGAGGCTGTTGATACTGTTGATATTAAGACTTTTCGCATATATGAAGAGGCTATAGTTACTTTTGAAAATTATGAAGGAAAAGGTAAATTTATTGCCTTTATGTCAGACTTTGTGGAGTCTAATATCTTCTGTATGGATAATCTAAAAGTAGATTATATACCAGAAGTGAAAAAAGTAAATGTTTTTGATGCAAAACTTATAACTTCAAATTCATTAAAGTTAGATTTTGAATTAGAATATCCTAAATATGATGTTGTTGTTTCTCCTGTGAAATTGATGGAATCTCAAATAGATTTGGCAACAGATGTAATTAGAGCTGAAATTGCAAATCATGGTCTTGTTGGTGGTTTGGAAAATAATACATACTATTATGTTTATGCGAGAGCTATAGATGGTGTTAAAAAAGGCGAGTGGGGAGGTTATCGTTTAGTGCGTACTCCTGGTAAAATAGATATATTGCCTTATACTGAATCATTTACAAAAGTAGATCTAAATTCTTTCTATCATATTAGTTATGGTGAGATAGTTCCGACACCACGTAAAAGTATGGCTACAGGCTTGGTTAGTTTGTCAAATGCGGCTTATTCTATGTATTGTGATGATTCTAAGTGTTATGAAGAGAAGACTTCAGGTGGTCTTACACTGGCTGGTAGTTCTCATAATACAGATGAGGATCCTGCTAAGCATCTTCATGCTCAATTAGGTCTGGAAGATTATGATTTTTGGGCTGCTACGGTATTTCCTGAATTAACAATGGACATTCATACTGTATCTGTAAGTTTTGTTGCGAAAAATTCATCGGAAGATCATAATGGTGCTGTGGTTGTGGGTGTTATGTCTATAGCTAATGATATTTCAACTTTTCAAGCTATTGATACTATCAAATTAGATACAAAGGATAAAAAATATGTATATAATTTAGATGAATATAGTAATGTAAATGGACAATTTTGGGCCTTTTTAGTTGATTCTCGACTTGTTAAAACTACAAAAAATGTGGTTTGTATTGATGATGTTAGATTCTCAGAAATACCAAATTGTAAAAGCCCATCTGATTTAGAGATTGTTTCTATTGAGGGAGACCCTACAAAAATGACTCTTAAATGGAAAGCTAATGGTGCAAAATCATGGGAAATTCGTCTTTTTGAACCTGAATATAAATTGACTCCTAAGACAACTACAAATCCTATGACGGGTGAAGAAAAAACAACTTATTCATGGGAGCTTGATTTGCCTAATATTGACTCTATGTATTCTGCTACTTATCAATATAATTATACTTATAATGATATAGTAACTACAAATAGTGTGACTTTTACGGATTTACGTCCTTCTGGGGTTATTTATTATTATACAATTCGTCCTATCTGTGATCAAAATGAAGTTGGTATTTGGTCGGAATTTGAAAGTTTTGCAACAAACTGTTATGATGAAGAACCTATACCATATATTCAAAAATTTGATAATGAATCGTACAGAATAGGTTATAATTTCAAAGGTTTTGCTGTGCCTTGTATGATTACAGAGCAACTTACAAATGGTACAACATTATATAATCCTTCTATTACTAACTCTCAGTCGGCCTCTGCTTATAATGCTCTTTTGTTGACAAAATCCGATAGATTAAATAATGGAAACCCTTATGTTGCATTACCTAGAATGTCTAAACCTCTTAATGAATTGCAAATTTCATTTAAAACTATTGGTAATGATCCACAACCTCCTATATTAGTGGGTGTTATGTCTGACCCTTATGACTCTTTAACTTTTGAACTTGTTGAAACCGTTCAACCTATTGTATCTGAAGAGGTTGCAAATGAGTTTATGGAATATATTGTTTCGTTTGTTGATTATAAGGGTAGTGGAGAGCATATTGCTTTGTGGTTGAAAGACGATAATGAATATATGTCACTTTCTTCTATTATCGATGACATCGTTGTTGATAATATCGTAGAATGTGAACGTCCTAAAAATATTAAACTTGCTGATTATACTGATAAATCGGTTAAACTTAGCTGGAATAGCCATAAGGATATTAATCAATGGCGTGTTGTGTTTGCAACAAGTAAATTGACTGATCAAGATTTGAGTAATCCTCAGTTGAATAATAAGATTGTTAAAATAGAAACAACAAACTCTAATCCTGTTTGGTTTAGTGGCTTATCGGCTGATACACATTATTATGTTTACATACAGTCTATGTGTAGTGAATCTTCTGCAAGTAAATGGTCTAACTATTTATCATTCTCAACGCTTTGTACACCATTGAAGCTTTCGGGTGATTATGTAGAAAGTTTTGAGGATTATGGTGAAGGTGAAGGTACTCATCCTTCTTGCTATGTTGTAGGTTCGCACTCACGAAATAGTAAATATATTCCTTATTGTAGTTCTGATTATAAGCATACTGGTAAAAATTCTATGTTTATAAAAACAGATGTAGATAATAATGTTGCTTATGTTATTACTTCAGCTTTAGATGTTGATGATATTTCAGAGGTTAAATTGAATTTCTGGGGTTATACTAAATATCCTACATCAAGTTATGCCCATTCGATTGTTGTTGGTGTATTAACAACACCTTCAGACCTATCTACATTTGTTCCTGTTGATACTCTTAATTTTTCTTCTGAAGAGCGTCCTTATGAAGTTTATTTTAATGATTATAAGTATGACTTTAATGGAGATAGAGGTAAGTTTATTATGTTCCTTTCGGAATTTGATATTCCTAATGAAGTTTTTATTGATGACATATCTTTTAGTAAGGCTCCTGATTGTCCTGTTGGTTTCTATTTTGATGATATTACATCTACATCATTTAAACTCCGCTTTACATCGAACAATGCACCTTATCAAGTGAAATATTCGACAACAATGATCAATGATTTATCTGTTTTGGATTCGGATGAATTGCCTTCTATTATTGTTGAGGAAGATAGTTTGTTGTTTGAAAATCTTAAACCTTATTCAACATATTATTTTTATGCTCGTTCAACATGTGATGGTAAATATGCTGATTGGTCGAATGTGAAAGTTGTTAATACTAATTGTGCGGATATATTATCTTTGCCTCATTTTGATAATTTTGATAACCAAATTGCAACAGGACAAGCTCCAGATTGTTGGTTTACTTATTATCTAGATATGAATATTGCTTATCCGGCATTGGATAATATGACTAGTGCGTTGACTCCAGGCTACCATCCTCATTCTGGTAATCGTGCTATTTTCTTGAAATCTTCGGCAGCAGATACTTCTTACTTAGTTACCCCTCAAATTGATATAGATGATTTGAGTAAATGTCAAGTCTCTTTCTATGCTTGGCCAAAACTTAAAAATAAGAATGCTTCTGTCGTTGTGGGTGTAGTATCTGATGTTGAGGATATTGTGGGTTCTTTTGTTCCTGTTGACACAATTGTTATTAATGATAGTGTATTAAGTTGGGTAGAGTGCACTATTTCTTTGGAAAATTATAAAGGGGTAGGTAAGCATGTAGGATTTGTTTCTGACCCTTCTCTTAATGAATCAACTGGTGCTTATATTGATGATGTGCTTATTGAACAGATACCAACGTGTGAAAAACCACGTTATTTTGAATTTGTAAGTCATACATCAAGTTCGTTGACTCTTTCATTCACAGGTATAGGCACATCTAAATATGAAGTCGTTTGTGGTCCTGTTGGTTTTGATGTCTATGATTCTCAAAATAGCATTGTTGAATTTACAGATACGATATTTACATTGTCAGAACTTAATTCTGCAACATATTATGATGTGTATGTTAGAGCTGTATGTAGTAATGTCGATAAGTCGCCTTGGGTATATGCAGGTAACTACTTTACTATTGGTGATTTGATTGCTGAATATCCATATATTATAGACTTTGAAGATGAAAATGATAAAGCTAAATGGATGTTTAAACAAAATGGTCAAGTTAATAAATGGGTGATTGGTGCTGATGAAGCTCATGTTGTTACTGATGAGATTGTTGATGGAGGAAACGCTTTGTATGTTTCGTGGGATGGTGGAAAATCTGCTCATTATGATAATACGTCAAATTCTAAATCTTGGGCTTATCGTGCTTTAGATTTGCAACCTGGTACATATACTATTTCTTTTGATTGGACTTGTGTTGGCGAAAAAGAAACTTCGGTTACAGGAACAAGTTATCTTGATTATATGCGTGTTGGCTTATTACCTACATCGTCAGTATTTACTGAAGGTTCGCTTCTTATTACGGCAGATGACGCTTCGTATGCAAATTTGAATTATTCGGTTTCTTCTGCTTCGTCGTTGCCAAAAGGATGGATTGAACTTACTGACGAAATTGAATATAGAAAATATGCATTTTGTTCTGTTGATAAGTCTAAACCATTAGCTGAGCAATGGAAAAGAAAAGTTGTAACATTCGTTGTTGATGAGACATCTTCAGGTACTTATAATTTAGTATTTTATTGGCTTAATAATGCTAGTAAAGGTGATTATGCCGAAGTACGCTCTGCTGTTGTTGACAATATTGAGATTGTATATGATAGTTGTGGTATGGCTTATGATCTGCAAATAGATGAAATGGGTGAGGATTATGCAAATCTTACTTGGCGAGTTGTAGATGATAATGTGAAAGGTTATCAGATTGATGTTGAGCCTGCTGTAGTCGATGTTAAAATGTCTGTCGAAGATAGAAAAGTGTTCTCTCAATTTGTAGAATCTAATTCTGTTAAAATAACTGGTTTGTCAGAGAATACAGAATATAAAGCATGGATTCAAGTTGTATGTGATACTAATTCTATGGGTGTGCAAACTGAACCATTCTTATTTACTACAAACTGTAAGTCTGTTGCTGTTGATTCGGTATTGAACTTTGATAATGAAGATGATCATGTTTATATACCATATTCTTCTTCTTCCACTAAAAATACAAAATATCCTATTCCTGAATGTTTTGTTTTAGGGCACGAACGACTTACTTCTTATGCATCGGCTTATGCAAAATTCTTCCCTAACTTGATTCCGAATTCAAAAACAAAAAAATACTCTCGTTCAGGTGATTATGCTTTAATTTTTGAACGTAGTGGTAATATGGGTTCTATCGAAACAGATGGTGGATATATTGTGTTGCCTGATTTTGAAGGAGATCGCGAGAATTTGCAATTGAGTTTTTGGATGCGTGCTTTCTATGAAAATCCATCAACAAAAGAAGTTGATGCTTTTGGGGCTCGCCAAGTTACTTCTACTTATTCAAAGAAACTCACTATAGGCACAGTGACTGATCCTAATGATATTACAACATTTGAACTTATTACAATTTTTGAGTATCCTTATGATGAAAGCACTATTAAGAATAAGGTAAATGTGATGGATGACCCTACTGGTAATGATTATTGGACTGAATGTAGAATTCCTTTGGTTGGTACAGAAGGAAAATATATTGTGTTGAAAAATGATATTTATGGCGATAGCCTAAAAGATAATATTGTATATGTTGATGATATTAAATTGACATCCGTTGCTTGTATTAAGCCAGAATTTGTTAAAATTGATTCTATAAAATCTGAAAGTGTTGTAATTGATTGTGCTCATGGCAATGCCGATAAACATGTTATTAAGATTGCTACTGACGAAGATTTTACAAATAATTTGCGTATAGATACAGTTTTAGACTTCCCTGTTAAATTGTCAGGATTGAATCATTCAACTGTTTATTATATGCAGTTACAATCGTTTTGCGCAGAGGAGAAAATGTCTGATTTGTCTGATGTCGTGACATTTACAACACTCAAATTATTGCCATACACAGAGCAATTTACTACGGATTTGAATTGTCCTTCTGATTGGAAACGTGCAAATAATTTATCTGAAACAGAGGTGTTTAATGGTTCTTATTTGTATTATGTGAATAATAATAGTCAAGATGGTTGGATGCAAAAAGCTTCTATTTTCAGACATGGATTGTTCTCTTCTGATCATATGTCGGTTGAAGTTTCTTGTAAAGGTGGTACTCAAAGTTCAGCATCTATCCATTGGTTGACTTCTCCTAATGTTGTATTGCCTAAGAAAGATCATTTACATCTTGTATTTGATTTGTCATTGACTGATATGGGAACAACAGAGCCTGTTGGACAAGATGATTTGAATGCAAAACCAAGTACGTTTATGGTTGTTGTGTCAAATGATAATGGTAAAACTTGGAAACGAGAGAATGCTACAATTTGGGGTAGTGATAAAGATGATTATAAATACTTTGATATCCCTTATTTAGGTAAAAAATATTCTATAAATTTGGATAACTTTGCAGGAGATACTATTCAAATTGCATTCTATGTTGAATCTGCTATAGATTTGAATACATCTACAGAAATTCACCTTGATAATGTACATATTAATGAGTATGCAGAAGATATTCTTGAAGTTTCATTGTGCGAAACTCAAGATTATTTGAAAGGTGAGTTCTATATACCTTATTCTGAAATGAAAATAGGAGATAATCATTTTGACGATTGGGTTTTATCTAATGAATCTGGAATTCCTGACTTATTGAATCTTACAAAAATCACTGTTTCTCCATTGGTTGTAGATACTATTGTAACTTCAATTTGCGAGGGAGACGTTTACGATTTGAATAATTTCTCAAACATTGTTGATGCTGGTATTTA
Organism: Candidatus Aphodosoma sp.; assembly: GCA_045614825.1. Taxonomy (GTDB): domain Bacteria; phylum Bacteroidota; class Bacteroidia; order Bacteroidales; family Paludibacteraceae; genus Aphodosoma. The sequence continues at coordinate 23,311 of JAZLDO010000178.1, forward strand.
CAAACAAAAATTGTCTTCTGTAAGCCAATGTGATTCTCTCGTAGTATTAAATTTGTCTGTTGTACCATCTATTCGTGTGAATATTATTGATACGATTTGTGCGGGGCAAAAATATGTTTTCAATGAAAAAGAGTGTACTAAAACAGGTGTTTATGTAGATACTTTAGTTTCAACAATTACACATTGTGATTCTATTGTAACTTTGACTCTTATTGTTAATGATGCAATTAGAGTGGATGCAAATGTAAATATATGTTTTGGCGAAACGTATGAGTTTGGAGATACTATTATTTCTGAATCTGGTGTTTATGAAGGAAGATTTATTTCTGTTGATGGTTGTGACTCTATAGTTACTTTGGTTGCTACTATGTTGCCTGATTTGCGTCAAACAATAAATGCAACAATCAAAGATGGAGAAAAATATAATGAAAATGGTTTTAATGGTCTTTCTCGTCAAGGAACATATACGTTGAACCTTGAATCTGCTGATGGTTGTGATTCTACTGTAACTTTGAATCTTGTGGTGATAAAATCTGATACAACTTATGTTGAATTTGAGATTACAACAGAAGATCTCCCTTATGATTATGAGACAATTCATTATGATGAAAATACCCCTCCTGGTACGTATGTTGATACAATTTTGATTTCTCATGATAATGTAGATTATGTGATAATCCATACATTAACAATTATATTGGCAGATGCTATAGATAATGTTAGTGTAACCTCTTTGTCGATAGTGCCAAATCCACTTAAAGTTAATCAAGTTTTGTATATTGATAATGAGTTTACTGCTGAAGAGCAAAATGGTTTGGTTGTAGAGGTGTTTGATATTTTAGCACAACGTGTATATGCAGATGTTTCAATGGATTATCCTATTGCAATTGAAGGTCTAACTCAAGCTGGTGTATATGTAGTTCGTATTACAACCGGTATTGGAACAATTTATCAAGGTAAGGTTTTGGTTGAATAATATTAATGGTTATTAAAAAAATGAAAATTTTTAATAAAATATCAATCTTTGTAATTTGTTGTTTATTCTCAAATGTTTTATTCGCAGAAACTATCGAGAATTCAATAGGTTATGTAACTGATTTTGAAGATCAGGAAGAACGTGATAAGTGGAAACGAAATGCTGGTCCTGTTGGAGGCGACTGTGCGAATAAGTGGTTTTGGGGGGATTTAGGTGCAAGTGAGGGGGACTATGGTTTGTTTGTCTCAGGAGATAGTGCTCTAACTAATATGTATGTGCCTAAAGGTACAACTGTAATTGCTTATCGTGAATTTACTTTTGATAAAGGTGATTATGAACTTTCGTTTGATTGGCAAGCAGGTGGTCTTTCAACTGATGGTTTGTATGTTTGCTGGATACCTAATCGTGATGGTATTAGGTTGAACTCAAATAGTATGAGTAGTTTGTTGCCAGAATGGGTCGATAGGTATCGTATTGATTTTGATAGAGATTCATCTTTCTTGTCTCAACGCACATGGAATGCTATTTTAGATACGATTTCTGTTTCTGCCACGGGAGAAGTATATAGTCTTGTTTTTGTGTGGAACAATGGTGTCCTTGCTTCTCATTCGATGGGTGCAATGATAGATAATTTGTGTATTCTTGAGGTGGGACGCTGTTCTCGTCCTACTAATTTGATGGCAAATCCTAAAGGAGATGATATGGTATTGTCTTGGAAAGGTTCTGCTGATTCTTACGATGTTCGTTGTTTAAATAATTTGACAGGGGAGTCAATTGAATATAATGATATAACAACAACATATCAGGTTATATCAGGGCTTCCTGAAGGTATGTGTACTTATTATGTACGTTCGAAATGTGGAGGTATAGCTGGGGCTTGGACATCAATTAGTAGATTTTTGTTTTATCCTGGTACTCGTTGTATCGATTATTTAGATTTAAATAGTCGAAATTGTAGTTATGGAGGTCCAATAGCAACTGGAAATGGCGCTATAGATTTTGGGTGTCAAGCTGTAGATAGTCGCCATACAATACATTGGAATCCAAATGAAAGAGACCCTTTTACGATGGGGAAATTGAAGACTGTGCCTGATGGAGCATTAGCTTCGGTTAGGTTAGGTAATTGGAATATTGGAGCTGAGTATGAAAGTGTAGAGTATAATTTTATTGTAGATACAACTAAGAATGCTTCGGTTTTATTGCTTAATTATGCTGTTGTTCTTGAATCGCCAGGTCATGATTCAATTGATCAACCTCGTTTTACTCTTGAAATTACGCATAAAGGAGAACCTCTTGACGAGTATGGTTGTGGTGAAGCTTATTTTGCTGCAGGTTATAACACTAAAGGGTGGGTGAAGTTTCAAGGTACTAACTCGGAAGGTTATTATAAAGATTGGACCACTGTAGCCATAAATTTGCGTGAATATCATGGTAAGTCATTAAAAATTAAATTGAGTACATTCGACTGTACTGCAGGAGGTCACTTTGGTTATGCTTATTTTACTCTTGATTGTAATGATGGTAAGATAAAAGGTCTTAGTTGTGCTGGTGATTCTGAAACTATTTTTGAAGGACCAGAAGGATTTAATTATAGATGGTATTTACCTTCTAAACCAGAAGAAATAAAATCTACGGATAGGCGTTTGGTTTTACCAGCAAGTGATACTTTAACTTATGCGCTTGACGTTATTCAGCCAACTAATAAGCACTGTTATTATACGCTTTATGCTTCTGCTGTAGGACGTTATCCAGTTGCTAAGGCAGAGTGTAATTTAAAATTGCGTAATTGTGAAAATAAGGTTGAGTTTGTCAATAAAAGTTATTTAAAGCGTGTAAATCAAGTGTCTAACAGTTCAGTTGATACAGATGAACCATGTGAGGATTTTCTATGGGATTTTGGTGATGGTACTGTTTCAAATGAAGAAAATCCTGTTCATATATTTCCAGAAGAGGGTGGTTCTTATACTGTGACTTTATATTCTGGGATTGCAGATGGAAGATGTAAAGATGATACAACACTTGTTGTCAATTTACCACATATGGGACTTTATGTTGATACAATTCATGTTACTATCTGCTTAGGCCAACCATATAAATTTAAGGGTGAAAATATATGGGAAACTGGTGTTTATGCAGATACTACGCTTTCTATTTGGGGGTGTGATAGTATATCTGTCCTTGATTTGTATGTGGCAGAAACTTATGATACTCTTGTAGTTGATAGTATTTGTAGCGGAGAAGAGTATATTTTAGGTAGTCAACGAATAACAGAAACAGGTAAGTACACAGAAAAATTACAATCAATTTATGGTTGTGATAGTGTAGTTAATCTTAATCTTACAGTGCTTGAGACTTTGGATTTGTCGTTGGATAGTGTTGTTAATAGTTGTAAGAATGATACTCATATATCAATTCCTTATGAATTATACTCTGGTGGGTTAGATGATTTTAAACTTTATTTTGAAGATATAGATTTGGAGTGTAATGGTTATAAAGTTGAAGATAATGTTTTGTTGGTTGAGATGCCAGATTCGTTGTCTCCGAATAAGTATGATGTTACAGTTCATTTTGGAGAACGCTCTTGTGGAAAAGAACATGAAGCGATAACTCTTAATTTATTATATCCACGTGAAGTGATTGTACAACGTTGGGGTGATGTGCTTGCTGTTCGAAATGAAGAGTATAATGGAGGTTATCATTTTGTCGCTTTTCAATGGTATAAAAATGGTGTAATGATTGATGGTGCAACTTCTTCGATATTATATGAGGCTGATGGATTGGATTCTTCTGCTGAATATTCGGTGTTATTGACTCGCGAGGAGGATAATGTTACTTTGATGACATGTACTGCAGATGTACTAGAATTTGATAAGGAAAAAGAGGTTAAAGTGGTTGTGTTGTCGGTAGGAGATGATAATATGGAGGTGGATGTTCCTCAAAACTCAAAAGTTAAAGTTTGGTCAACTGCAGGTTTGCTGATTAAAGAAATGTTCATTAATGAGGGGTTGAATAGTATTAATGTTTCTGATTTGAAAGGTGTGTACATTTTAGAGTTCATTTTTGAAGATAATCAGCGCGAAATACAACAAGTTGTAATTGGATAAAAATAGGATATGAATAAGATTTTATTTCAAATATTATTACCCATATTATTGTGGATGCCCCAATGTATATTGGTAGCTCAGACTATATCAATTCCATATTTTTGTGGGTTTGAAGATTCTGCTGATAATTCAGCATGGAACATGAATGTTGAAGCCACTCAAGCTACAGATCAATGGATGATTACTAATATTGATTATAGTGAGGGTAGCAATGCATTAACTATTTCGTGCGATGGTGGACAAAAAGCGACTTTTGGTTCTAATCGTAATATGATAGTAGCTTACCGTCGAATGAAAATGGATACTTCAATTACGGTAAATATCTCTTTTGATTGGAAATGTGAAGGTATAGAAGATGTGACGCAATTGAATTTTTATTTTCTACCCGCAGGTGCTGTTAGAGATGAGTCAGAGTTGAAATCATTGAGTAATTCTGCAGATTTACCTCGTATCTTAAGTCGTCCGATGGGGATGTATTATGGTAGTAATGATTGGGTGAATAGTATCGCAATAGAACAATTGAGTTTGAATGCTAATGATGAATATTATATGATATTCGCTTGGCAAAATTCTAATACAGATACCACTCAGACGATATTGTCGAAGTATTCTGTTTCTGTTGATAATATACAGATTACATCGTCATCGTGTCCAGAACCTGATAATTTGCAGTATAAATCAGGTTGTGATACGTTGTTTATTTCTTGGGATGGATATACTGAACTATATGAATTTCAGTATAAGGTTTCAGGTGATAAAGATTGGAAATCTTTGCCAAAGAGTAAAGAAAAGAATGTTGTTTTACCAGGACTTCAAGAAGGTGCTTACGATGTCAGAGTTAGAGGGTTGAATGAAACAACTAAAGATAAAAGTGCATGGCGATCTCTTAATGAAGTGATTTGTTTTTGTCCAGATAGGCATTGTATTAATTATGTAGATTTGAATCGTTATGGGGTTACATGTTTGTATGGTGAGGCAACTAATCCTACTGATATGAGGTTATCTCCTACGAATTGGGGAGAAACCGGAGCTGGTGCGATGGATTATGGTTCACGTGATATTCGTAGTCGTCATACTGTGAATTGGCGTCAGAAAGAGTATGATCCTCGTACTGGTAATAATTTGCGCACTATACCTGAAGGTTCTTTGGCTTCTGTTCGTCTTGGTAATTGGGATAATGGGAAACAAGCTGAAGGCATCGTCTTTGATTATGTTGTAGATACTGCTCAAGCTGATATTATTTTGATGAAATATGCTGTTGTCTTAGAAAATCCAGGTCATGGTCCAGCTGAAGACCCATATTTTGGTCTTGAAATATTGGATAGTAATTTTGTTGAGATTGACCCTGTGTGTGGTTCTTTTGATTTTACTCCAACTAATAGTAATATTGTTTGGAAAAAAAACAAAGGCTATGTATGGAAAGATTGGACTGCTATTGGATTGAATTTGTCGCAATATCATGGTCAAAGCATAAAAATTCGTTTGACTACGCAGGATTGTGTTAGAACTGCTCACTGTGGATATGCTTATTTTACATTGGATTGTGTTGATGCTTCGATTAGAAGTACGAGTTGTGGAGAGACTATCAATATGCAAATGGAAGCTCCAGAGGGATTTGAGTATAAATGGACACGAGGAGATAATCGTGAACCTGTAGATGGTGGAAATCAAAAGAGTATAAGTATTCCTGCTGATGATATTGAAACTTATTATTGTGAAGTAGGTTACGTCGGACTTGAAGGTTGTGGATTTGAATTGCATACAGAGGTTAAACCTCGTTTCCCTTTTGCTGATTTGGTTTGTGAACATAGACCGGAGAATTGTGAAAACAAAATAGTTCTTAAGAATAAAAGTTGTGTTCATACTCGTATTGATGGTGTAGATACTCCTACGTCAGAAAAGTGTGAGACGTATCGTTGGAAAATCAATGATGGTGATAGTGAGTATGAATATATATCAGAAGATGTCGAACTTAGAATCCCTAAAGAGGGAGATACACTTGTGGTTTCACTATTTTCATACCTTTCGAGTGAAGCTTGTCAAGATGATACTACAATGACTATTTATGTTCCTGCTATCTACGAACATTATGATACTATTCGTGCTGAAATTTGCGAAGGTGATATTTATATGTTTGATAATCAGGGTTGGGGTGAAGCTGGAGAATATGTTTCTAAGAAAAGTAATATTTGGGGGTGTGATAGTGTTACGACGTTATATTTAGATGTTGTAGCACTGCCTGATACAATTTTTGTGTATGACACAATTTGTAAAGGTGAAGTTTATTCTTTTAGAGATAAGAATTTAAATACTAAAGGACGTTTTGAATTTAATGTGGTTAATGAAAAAGGTTGTGATAGTGTGTTTGTTGTTTACTTGGATGTTATTGAACCATTGGGTGTTGTTATAGATAATCAAGATCTTTTTGCATGTGCTGATGATGATAGCTTGTGTATTTCTTTTAATGTAAATGAAGGTATGCGATTGCCGACTGAGTATTCTTTGTATTTTAATGATTTTGCCAAAAGTATGGGGTTTGTTGATGTCGTTAGTGCTATCTTTGATGAGGAAAACATGTCGTTGTGTTTGGATATACCTAAAGATTGTCGTCCTAATAGTTATAATGTTACTATTTCTTTTGTAGATACAACAGGGGTTTGTGGCGATGTATCGGTGGATTTAGATTTTGATATTTATTATGCATCATCTATTTTGGAAGCTAAATTTGGTAATTTGATTACTATTTATGATTCGGTTCATAATGGCGGTTATAGTTTTGTTGATAATGAGTATCGTTGGTATAAAAATGATAAAATAATCTTAAATGAAAAGGCTTCTTTTATTTATCTTGGAGAGGATAGTGAGTTTAATGGGGTGGATTGCTATTATTTGGAGGCTAAGCGTAAAGATGATGGTGTTGTAATGAGAACTTGTGAGATTTGTCCAGAAATGGAAACTAAAATTGATGATGTTTTTGAAGGAGAAGAGTTGATTGATGCAACTATATTTACTACAGGTTCGACAATGATAATTGATGATTTTGGAGGTGGATATGTGCAAATATATAGTTGTATTGGACAAATGATTAGTTCTTGTGTGGTTGATTCTGGTAGTCGTGTAGAGATTGATCTTCCTAATATGAGAGGTTTTTATCTTTTAAAGATTATTGGAGAAGAATTTGATGGAGTATATAAAATTTGGGTTAAATAAAATTTATATATTGGAGAAAGAGGCTGCGTCAAAATGTAAATTTTGGCTCAGCCTCTTTTAGATGCGACTGGATAAAGTGCAAGGCGTTGAAATTTAAGTTGTAAGGAGTGAGCTAAAGTACATGACTGAGATTTAATATTGCCAACAACGCAGCAATTTGGTGTTGAATCTACACAGTTTTACTAATTTTTTATATTGGTGTCCGATAAAAAATAAATAAACTGCAGAGGATACTAATAAGTAAAAGTAAGGAAAGATAAATTCATGAGAGGGGGGGGGACTTGCTTTTTATATTTTTTATTGTTCGACCCATTTAGGGTCGTGTTTGGAGTGGATATTTTTTAGCCGCAAGTGATTTTTTTCGCTTCGCTTAAAATTACATGCGGTTAGATATTGTTCGACCTCGTTGAGGTCGATAGATTTAGCATTATATGAATTAGCGGATGAACGAGTTGTGTATTCATATTTTGTGTTGAAAGGACACGGCACGCCATGTTCTTACTTTATGTGTTGAATTGAAGACTAAATTATAACAATTAATTTTTATCGGACAGCATTTAATTTTTTATTTATTTGTTTGTGTAAAAAATAATTCTTACTTTTGTAGTTGTATTCAATGTTGATTGGTTCATTATGGGATTGGAGACTAAGGTGGTTGATTGTTAGGATCTATGTTTTTTGTATCTAAATGTACAACATTTTTTGCTTTCGCTTTTTGACGGTTTTCTACGGCACAGTTTGCTTGAGGGTATGGTAAGGGTAAGGAGAGGGTTTTATTTGTACATTTTTGATAAGTTGTTGATTATAATTAACTTGAAATATTAACTTGTAAATTATAATTGTTGTGAGGAAAATTTACTTTTTATTGATTGCATTGCTATGTAGTGCGACAATGGTATTTGCTTATGATGCCGAAATTGGTGGTATTTATTATAATCTTAACACTGAAACTAAAACAGCCGAAGTTACTCATGATGGAATATGCGATGATAATAATGGTGCTGGATATACACTGAAGATTGTAATTCCTGAAAAAGTAAGTTATAATCATGTTGAGTATAGTGTAACTTCAATTGGGAATAGTGCTTTTGAGAAATGCGGTTCTCTTTATTCTATCACAATCCCTAATAGTGTAACAACTATTGGTTGGTTTGTTTTTTTCGGATGTTCATCTCTTGTTGAAGTGGATATACCTTATAGTGTTATTGTATAATAATCTTATTGTATGTTGTTTATTATAAAATATTTTTGTATCTTTGCAAGTCTAAAAAAACGTTAATAATTTTATTGTTTATGAAAAGATATTTATTAAAATCTGTTATTTTAGTTGTTTTATTGTTTGCTTCATTTGTTCTTTCTTCACAAGAATATGGAGCTGTATTGGATGAAAGTTTTGAAAATGGAATTCCAAGTGGATGGGTACAAGAGAAAATATATGGAGATATTGATTGGGTTGTTGAGAGTGGTAACTTATCTCAACCAAGGAATGCGTATGATGGAAACAAAAGAGTTGCTTTTCGAAATACCAATAGTGTTACAACTAAAGCAAAAACACGTTTAATCTTGCCAGTAGTTGATATATCTCAATTATATCAACCTATCCTTGTTTTTGCTCATGCACAAGATAGATGGACTTATGATTTTGATACTTTAAGAGTTTTGTATCGTACTTCAGAAGAATCGGATTGGGTGCAACTTAAGGTTTTTGATAAATATATTTCAAAATGGCAGGTTGATACATTGCCATTGATGCAAGCGTCAAAAACATTTCAATTGGCTTTTGAAGCGACTGATAATCTTGGTCGTGGTGTTGTTATTGATAAAGTTGTTGTTCGCTCTTCTCCTGATTGTTATGAACCAGAACTTTTTGTTTCAAATATTTCTAATGATACGGTTGATGTTGGCTGGTATGGTGTGTGGGATGCAGAATCGTTTAGTTTGAAAGTTTCTAAAGAGTTATTGAGTATGGAAATGCTTAATGACCCTAATCATAAAGCAGATGTGCTTGATATTGTTGTGAGTGATGTTTATGAGTATACAGTTAAAAATCTTGAAATTAACACAAAATATTATTGTTATGTTCGTTCTAATTGTTATGATGATAAAAGTATTTGGGTAGTAGATTCGTTTACAACAGCGAATTTGTTAGAACTGCCTTATTTTGAGGATTTTAATTTGCCTGCAACGCCAGGTTTTCCATCTTATTTGAATTCATGGTATTTTGGTTCTTCTGATGATGTTGTAACACCATATGTAAATACTGGGCGTACCAAATATTTAGAAAATTATTCAAAAGATGCTTCGTTCGTTTTGAGTTTTTATGCTGCACATTATTTTGAAAATGATTTGGTGGGTGGCCTTAAAACTAAACCGTATATTCCTGGTGGTAGTTATTCTTATGCAGCAATGCCTAAGTTGTCTGATGAAGTTGATATTACTGATTTGTATTTGTCGTTTAGTGCAGTTTCTTATGAGTTTAATTCTGCTACAGATTTGTCGGCTATTATCGTAGGTGTTATGACCGATCCTTATGATAATATGACTTTTGAATCTGTTGATACTATAATGTTGCCCGAAGTTCGTTTCTTTGAAGAAGCGGTTGTTTCTTTCGAGAATTATAAAGGGAATGGTAAGTTTATTGCCTTTATGTCGGATTTTGCAGTTAATAATGCTTTTGACTTAGATAATTTGAAAGTGGATTATCGTCAAGATATACTAAAAATAAATCAATTTACGATAGGTGTGCCTTCTGCTAATTCTGTTAAATTAGGATTCGATTTGCAATATCCTCAATATGAAGTAGTTGTTTCGAAAACTGAGTTGGCTGATAGTCTTTTGTCTTCGGCGCAAGATGTAGTCCGTAAAGTTATTTCAAATAATGGTGTTATTGAAGGCTTGGATGCAGCAACTGAATATAGAATTTATGTTAGAGGTATTGTCGGAGACAAAAAAGGCGAGTGGGGTAATTGCCGATTTGTTCGTACTCCTGGACGTGTATTGGATTTGCCTTGTGTTGTAGATGAGGTAGAAACTGATATTTATCATATTCGTCTTGGTAATGCACCAACTATTTATAAGAGTATGCATTCTAATGTAGTTATGCATTCTAATTCTACTTATATTCCAACTTTTGTAGGTGGATATAACTCTGTAGCACCTTCTGATTATGTGTTCTTAACAGAACTTACGAATGAAATAGATTGTTGGTCGGCTATGGTATTCCCACAATTGCCAAAGGTTGATGGTACTCGTATAAGTTTTTATGCTTGTTCGCCTAATGCAGGTTATAAAGGTTCTGCTGTGGTTGGACTTATGTCGGATGCTAATGATTTTTCTACATTTAAGGCTATTGATACGTTGTCGTTTTCTTCAACTAAAATTAATCACTATTTTTATGATTTGAATGGTTATGGTGAGGAATATAAATTCTTTGCAATTTATGCGGATTTAGAAAATGTGTTAGGTAGCAATAGATTTATTGTTGATAAAGTTAGATATTCAGAAATTCCTTCTTGTCCTACAGTTTCAAACGTACAAGCGAAAATGGACTTAATTAATCCATCAAAAGTTGAACTTAGTTGGGATGACGAAGATGTTGTAGCTTGGAAAGTTAGATTGTCGAAAACAAAATATGAATTAGAGGCTATGTACAATGATGTATCAGGTTATGACTTTGTATATGATGATACAGTGGCAACTAATAGTATTGTATTTACAGAATTAGAATTTCCAAATGTAGATTATTATTATACAATTCAAGCTGTTTGCGAGGAGATGGATGGAGAATGGTCTGCAATGGGAAGTTTTACTACTGGATGTTATGCAGAAGAACCAATTCCTTATTCTGAAAATTTTGATAAAGAAAATTATGTTACAGGCAAAAATCATGTTGGATTTGCTGTGCCTTGTATGATTTCTCAGCAAGTAGTTAAAGATGGCAAATATTATCCTTATTTGACAACTGCGCAAAAAAAATCAGGAAAAAATTCTTTATGTTTCATAAAATCATCAGAGGTAAATTATAGCAATCTTTATGTGGCATTGCCAAAAATGAGTAAAGCCATTAATGAATTGCAGCTTTCATTTATGATGTATAATAAGGACTTACATCAATCTGTATCGGTTGGTGTGATGACTGCTCCGAATGATACACTTTCTTTTGTAGAGATAGCTGAAGTTGTAGCTAATACAGAAAAATCTTGGACTAAATATACTGTTACTTTTGAAGATTATGTGGGTGATGCAGAACATATTGCAATAAAAGTAAATGATGAATGTCAATCTAAACAAGAGTTTTATATTGATGATATTTTGGTTGAAGATTTCAATTCGTGTGTGCGTCCTAAGAATGTGAATGTTAAGGAGATTACAGATGAGTATGTTGAATTTGAATGGGCAAAAACGACATTTGTTTCTCAATGGTGTGTTGCCGTAACAAAACTAAAAGATAATATATCTTCATATCTTGATAATCCTACAACAGCTTCTCAAGTAGCTGTTAAGATTGATACAGTTATGACTAATCCGTATAGAATGTTGGGATTAGATGCTAATACGACATATTATGTATATATAAAATCAATGTGTGGCGATAATGGATATAGCGAATGGTCTAATCCTGTAGCTTTCTATACACCTAAAGAGGTTATGACTCCAGCCGAATTTGGGGTAGAAAATTTTGACACCTATGGTAGTGGAAAGGGTATATATCCTTCTCATTATATTGTTGGTAATGTAATGATAACTTCGTCTAATCCATCAACAACACAACAAAATTATATACCTTATTGTTATAAAAGTAGTTCATCTACATATAAGGCTTCAGGATCGTCATCTTTGCGTTTCCAATCTTCGTCAAGTTATAATGGTGCGTATGCTATTACTTCACGATTTGACATAGATGATATATCTACATTGCGTATGAAATTGTGGGCATCTGCAGGTAAAGATGAATATTTATCGGACAAATATGCTCATGCTCTTGTGGTTGGTGTTGTTACCAATCCAACTAATCTTGCTACATTTGTGGCGGTTGATACTTTGGATTTATCGCTTGGAGGTGATTATGTTGTACATTTTGATAATTATAAATATGATTATAATGGCGATAAAGGCAAATATGTAATGTTTTTGTCGGAATTTTCGAAAGATAATTATGCGTTTATTGATGATGTTCAATTTGATATAATGCCATCTTGTTATACAGCGTTTGAGTTTGATTCTATAGATTGTAATTCAATAAAGGTTAATTTTATAAAAGGTAAAGCACCTTATCAGTTAGTATGTTCACCTATATTGCTTCGTGCAACAGAATTGAGTAATCAAATTCCGATTGAGATTGCTACAGGTAATAGTATTGATATAGATACTCTTGCGTCAGGAACTGAGTATTATTTCTATGCGCGTTCTAAATGTGATGGTGTTAAGTGGAGTGATTGGACTTCGGTAGAATTTGTTCGTACTGAATGTCTTGATAGTATTACATTGCCATTTTATGATGGATTTGAAAGAAATATTGCAACTATGGCAACAGCTATTCCTGTTTGTTGGTTTGCAGATGGAGATCCTTGTGCTATTCTAAATTATAATACAGGCCAGCGTGGGGTATATTTCGAAGCTGCAAGTAAAGCACAACCTTATCTTGTTTCTCGTGGTATAGATGTTGATAATTTAAATTCTTGTTTCATTGAATTCTTTGCTAACTCGAGTAAGTATGGTAGTGAAATGAATGTTATTGTAGGTGCTGTTGAAGATATTGAAAATATAGCCAATTCGTTTGTTGCTATTGATACAATTGCTTTAGGTTGGACCGAGTTTACTTGGCATAGAGTCTCTTTTGATAATTATCAAGGGCAAGGTAAGCATATTGCATTTACGACTAATTATGATTTGAATGGTCGAAAAGTTGGAGGTTTTTATTTGGATGATGTAACAATTGGAAGATTGCCAAATTGCATGAATCCTGAGTTGTTTGTATTAAATAATAGAACAAATGTAAGTTTAGACCTTTCGTTTAAGCATAAGGGAGCTTTAATATATGAATGGAGATATGGTTTTGTAGGTTTTGATGTAGAAACCGAAGCTATTAAAACTTTGCAAACAGAAAATACAAATATTCATATTGATAGTCTTACAATGAATACCGAATATGAAGTTTATGTAAAAGCAATCTGTTCTGAATTTGAATCAACAGATTGGGTTTATGTAGGTAAATATTCAACATTGAATGATTATATAAATACATTGCCATATTATTGTAATTTTGATGAAGAAGACGAGGCCTCAAAATGGATATTTGTTCAAAATAATCAAACAAATAAATGGTATATTGGTTCTGATAGGGAGTATATAGTTTCTGATTCTGCAAAGATAAATGATAAGGCATTGTATGTCTCATCTGATAATGGAGCACATGTGTTTTATGGAAAAGCAGAGTCTTATTCTTGGGCTTACCGTTCAATTTATCTCGAAAAGGGTGTTTATACAATATCGTATAAATGGAATGTTGCAGGTTATGCTGAATCGGCTTATCCATTTGATTATGTTGATGCATTTTTGATGCCTGTTAATTATATGTTTAATGCAGGTAGCAATGAAATAATTCTTGGTGACGGTTCGTCTTCAAGTATTTATGCCGATTGTATCTCGTTACCTAATGGTGTTATAAATATTACGAATGAGAATAGTCTCTCAGGCATGTGTGTTAATGGTTTGTTTTCTGCATCTGATTGGAAATCTACAACAAAAGATATTATAGTAACAGAAGAGGCTGGTATATATAATATTCTTTTCTATTGGACCAATTCTTCAAACAAAGAAGGTTTTTCGGCTGTAATTGATGATATTTTGATAGAGGAGAATTTCTGTGTAGCTCCGTACGACTTACGTTTGGTTGGTTATGATATAGAGTCTGTTCATTTTGATTGGAAGTCACATGTAGATGAGGTTAAATATGCGTTTAAATTAACAACCGTTAGTTCATCAAATCCAGATTTGTTAAGCGAAGATTATGTAGTATTTACTGATACATTGGAATCAACGTCGATTGAAATAGATGTTTTAGATGCGAATACGACATATTATGCCTATGTGAAAGCTATTTGTAATGATTTCTCTTCTACTGATTGGAGTAATTGTGTTGAATTTACTACACCTTGTGCAGCATATACAATTAATACTACTTATTCATTTGAAGATGGCTATTATCAAGAAGAGTTTATTTCATCAGGATTTTCTGTATATAATCAAATACCTAATTGTTTTATAGCTAATAATGAGCATATAACATCGAATAGTGCCTCTGACATGGTGTATATTCCTCGTATGTTCAAAAATTCACAACGAACCAATAAGGGTGTCTATTCTAGTACTGCACAATGGGGTTCTCGTACGGGAGATTATGCATTAGAGTTCTTTAGAGATGGAGTGGAAAATGCAGATGGTTATATTGCAATGCCGATGTTTGATACCGATTTAGAAAATCTTACACTTAATTTCTGGATGAGATGTGTAGTTCATCATCCAGAAACAGGTGAATTTAAAAGTTCAAGTAGTTCAACATCAACTAAAGCATATCTTTCAGGTATAGCTAATAATGCGTCTAAGAAGATAACTGTAGGTACGATGACCGATCCAAATAATCCTGAAACATTTGTGGCCTTGGGGGTATTTGAATATCCGTATGATGAAGAAGATATTAAATCTACAACTAAAGTTTCGGATGACCCAACGGGTAATGATTTCTGGGTGCGTTGTTCTTTGCCACTTGCGGGTGCAACAGGTTCTTTTATTGTCTTCAAGAACGAAATGTATGAAGATGGCTTCTTGTATAATAAAGTATATATTGATGATATTGAAGTTACAGATCGCATTTGTATAGAACCAAGTAATATTGTATTTGATTCGATTAGAACTGAGTCGGTTGTAGTAGATTGCAAAACTACATATAGTGATTTGTATTTTATCGAATTAGCAACTGATAGTAAGTTTGAAAATCTATTGGTTGATACCCTTACATCCTTCCCAGTTAAATTTGAAACTTTGAATGACGATACAGAATATTTTGTGAGAGCAAAAGCTAAATGTTCAGATTATGAAAATTCAGATTGGTCGATGTTCTATTCGTTCCGTACGTTGAAACGTGTGGTTTATGATCAACAATTTGGTCAATTGAGTTATTGTCCAGATGATTGGAAGCGCTCAACTACTTTTGTGGCGGAAGAGCAATTCAATGGCAATGTTCCTTTTGATTATATTAGTTATGATTCTAAAGACGGATGGTCGTCTGCTATGCCGTTATTTGAAGAGGGATTATTTACTACATCACATATTTCTGTGCCAGTGAAATATTCTAATAAATATACTTTGTTTAGTCCATTGTTATACTTAGAAAATCAAGAAGAAGCATATCATTTGATATTTGATCTTGCATTGACAAAATTAGGTGAGAACCAGCCAATTGATCATATTGATATAAATGATAGGAATAGTAAGTTTATGATAATTGTTTCTAATGATGGAGGTAAAACATGGAGACGAGAAAATACTACAATTTGGGGAACTCGTGATAATGATTATATTTTTGATAATATTCCAAACACCGGTGCTACATATTCTGTTGATTTAACTAAATATGCTGGTGATGTTGTGCAAATAGCATTTTATGTTGAAACAATAAATCTTCTTGTACCAATTGAATTGCACTTAGATAATGTGCATATTAATACGTTTATAGTTGATGATGTATCGGCTGTTGTTTGTCAGGCTGAAGATTACGAAGATGATAATTTCTTTGTATTGGCAGAAGAGTTAAGTTTAGGCGAAAATGTTTTCTCTAAATGGTCTCTTTATAGTGACTCTGGAAGATCAGATGTTTTACATAATCTTTCTGTGGTAGTGAAACCTGCATTTGAAACTAAGTTGGAAGCTCAAATTTGTGAAGGAAATGTATTTAGTGGATATGGGTTTGTGGATTTGAGCGAGCCAGGTGTTTATAAACAAAAAATGAAAGCTACGAATGGTTGTGATTCTGTTGTAGCTCTCAATTTGATAACTATGCCAACTATAAGAGAGGTTGTGTATGATACTATTTGTCAGGGGATGTCTTTGGTTTGGAATGGTAGAGAATATAATCGTACAGGGGTTTATTCCGATACGCTAACCTCTTCGGTAACTAATTGTGATTCGATTGTTACTCTTATCCTTAAAGTTAATGATGCAATTCGTCGTGAAGAATATGTAAATATTTGTTATGGTGAAACATACGACTTTGCTGGTGAAATAATATCAAAGACTGGTAGATATGAACATTTGTTTACTACAGCGTCAGGTTGTGATTCGTTGGTTACACTTCATGCAACCGTATTGCCAGATTATAGCAATATAGTTATCAATGCTGCAATTGAAGAAGGAGAAGTATATAATGATAATGGTTTTGTTGGAATAACAAAATCAGGGTCTTATACATTGAAAATGAAATCGGTTGATGATTGTGACTCTATTGTTACGTTGAATTTGGTGGTTGGTAATGTAACCGATTATGCTGATATTGTAATTTGTCATGGTGATAGTTATCAGTTTGGCTCGAAAACAATTACAGAGTCGGGTAAATATGTAGAAACTTTTGCTGATGATTCTGTAGTGCTTTTAACTGCTGTGGTATTGCCAGATTTGCGTCAGACAATGGATGTTATGATTTGTAAAGGGGATACTTATTTGTTTGATGATCAAATGTTGACAGAAACCGGAGTATATACTCAAAACCTTCGTTCTGTTGATGGCTGTGATTCTACTATTACACTTAATCTTACTGTGCTTGGTGGAGATACTATTTACGTTAATGATACAATCACAACAGAAGATTTACCTTATAAATATATGGATTATTTATATTATGACGAGGCGACTATTCCAGATAAATATGTTGATACTATAATTGTTGAAATTAATAATTGTAAAGAGGTTATAATTCATACATTGGTAGTTGAGTTGTCTGATGCGATTGATTATGTTAATGTGGAAAATTTGGTGTTAGTACCTAATCCAATAAAACCAAATGAAATATTATTTGTGGAGTCTGATTTTATCTCGGCAGAACACGAGACTATCATTGTTGAGGTGTTTAATATGATTGGGCAGCGTATGATGGTTGATGTTTTATTGTCTGATACAATTCAAATTGAAGGTTTGTCGGAAGAGGGTTTGTATGTTGTGCGTATAGTTGTTGGTGATGATAAAGTTTATCAAGGTAAGGTCATTGTGAAATAGTCTATTATTTTTAATAAGAGTCGCAGTAATATGGGGCTCTTATTAAATTTTATAAAAAAGGGTTTGTTATGAAAGTAAATGTTTTCAAAATATTTGGTTTGTTTTGTTTGTTGCTTGTGAGAATTTATCTATTCTCTCAATCATCGAATAGTTTAATTTCTTTGCCTTATTATTGTGGTTTTGAAGATTCATTAGAAAATAGTAATTGGATTATAAATGCAGGTGGAGAACAAATTGAATGTCAAGATAAATGGATGATTGGCAACTTAGATTATACAGAGGGTTATCAATCAATGTATATATCTTGTGATACAGGAAAAACTATTACTTATGGAGCAAAGCCTAATTATGTTATTGCATACCGACCTATTTTGATTACAGATTCTGTAAAAGATGTTAATATATCTTTTTATTGGAAAGGATTGGGAAAAAAAGATGTTTCTAATTTGAAATATTATTTTATGCCAGCTTCAGCTATTAAAGCTTCGGATTTAAAATCTGTGTCTGGTAGAGGTAATTTGCCTAATATTTTCAAAAAAAGTAGTGGTGTTTTTTATGCTTCGGAAGAGTGGTCTTATCATACGTTGAAGCATAGGGTTACTATGAATACAGAATATTATTTGATTTTTGTTTGGCAAAATAATAATAATAATTCTGAATTAATAGAATTATCTACAGCTATTGATGATATTCAAATTACAGATGGTGGTGCTTTTAATGTAGAATCAATATCGGTTGTTTCTACGTGTGATACTTTAACAATATCGTGGGAGGGTCCACATAGTAAATTTGATTTAGAGTATCGAGTTTCTGGTTCGTCGAGATGGAATAAGTATAGTAATCTTGAATTTAAGGCGGGTGAGCAAAAACAGATGGTGATAACTCCATTGACAGGAGGTGAGGGTACGTATGATGTGAGAGTTAGAGGTTGGGGAAATGATGAAGGTACTATAAGAAGTGCTTGGATTATGAGTACGGATAATGTCTGTTTTTGTCCAGATAGGCATTGTATTAATTATGTAGATTTGACTTCGGAAAAGGTTCATTGTTTTGAGGGACAAGCGGTAAATCCATTAGAAAATAAATTTGCTCTGAATGAGTGTATAGCCCCTATTGATTACGGTTCGAACGATTCTCGTAGTCGTCATACTGTGAATTGGAAATTGAATGAACGAGATCCTAGGACTGGGAATGTTTTGAAAACAATCCCAGAAGGAGCTTTGGCATCGGTGCGTCTTGGTAATTGGGAGGTAGGTGCATTGGCTGAGGGTATAACCTATGATTATCATGTTGATACGGCTAATGCTATTATTATTTTGATGAAGTATGCTGTTGTGTTAGAGGCTCCAGGACATGGTCAGGATAAGGACCCATTTTTTAAGTTAGAACTTATTGATGAACAAGGAAATTTGATTGATTCTGATTGTGGTTCATTTGATTTTACGCCTGAGAATAAAGAAATTAAATGGGAGAAATATAAAAATTATGTTTGGAAAGATTGGACTTCGATAGGACTTAATTTGCAAAAATATCATGGGCAAAATATAAAAATTAGGCTTATAACTCAAGATTGTACAGAATCAGCTCATGCTGGTTATGCCTATTTTACATTAGATTGTATTGATGCTAAAATTAAGACTGAAAGTTGTGGTGAGAAAATTGATATTTCGATGGAAGCCCCTGAGGGTTTTCGTTATATGTGGACTAAATCTAATAGGGACTCTGTAATATCAACAGAACGTGAATTTTCGGTACCTTCAAATGATACTGCAACATATTATTGTACGGTAGATTATATTGATGTAGAGGGTTGTCAATTTGAACTTTCGACTTATGTTGAACCTCAGTTCCCTTTTCCTGATTTTGAGTGGGAATGGAAACCTGAAGATTGTGAAAATAAAGTTTATTTAAGAAATAAAAGTTGTGTATTGACTCGTGTTGATGGTGAATTTGTGCCAACAGCAAAGTCTTGTGAAACATTTTATTGGAATATAAATAATGGGAATTTAGAGAGTCAAGAGGAAAATATTGTTTATAAAGCACCTCGTGCAGGTGGCGAAGTTTCTGTTACTCTTATCGCTGGCATATCAAGTGGAAATTGTGAAAAAGATACAACAATTAAGATTACGATACCTCCAATTTATGACCATTTAGATACTATCTATAAGGTTAAATGTGATGCTGATCCTGAAACTTTTGATAATCAATTGATTTTTGTTTCGGGAGTATATGTGCAAACTCTTAAGAATATTTGGGGATGTGATAGTGTGACTGTGTTGGATTTACAATTTTTACCTACCCCAGATGATGTTGATATTTATGATACTATTTGTAGTAATGATGTTTATGATTTTTATGGCGAAAAAATCACAGAGGCGGGTAAATATACTAAATGGTTAAAAACGTCGCTTGGTTGTGATAGCGTGGTTCATTTGCATTTGGAGGTTATGCCTGCTGTGGCTGTTATTGTGCCTGATGAGTATCGTGCGGTTTGTGCCGATGATAAAGAGTTAATTATTGAATATACATTGGATGATATGGTTGAGGGTTTAGATACATATTCTGTTGTTTTTGATGATTTTGCTAAACAAAATGGTTTTAAGGATGTTTATGATTTGCCTGTAGGAGAAGAAAAGGAATTTACTGTGGTTTTGCCTAATAATTGTCGTCCAAATAATTATAATGCGATGATTAAAATAAGGGATATAACAGGATTTTGTGGTGATATTGATATTCCTATAAATTTTGATGTTTATTATAGCTCGTCTATACTTCAAGCTAAATTTGGTAATACTATAACAGTTTATGATTCTGCATATAATGGAGGGTATAGTTTTGTTGAGAGTGAGTATCATTGGTATAAAAATAATGAACTTTTGGTGAATGATACTTTATCGTATATTTATTTAGGTGAAGATGTTGAATTTGCACCTAATGATTGTTATTTTTTAGAAGTTGAGCGTAAAGATGATGGTGTTGTAATGAGAACTTGTGATATTTGTCCAGGAATGGATACGGGAGTGGAAGATGTTTATGATGATATGAAAGAGGAGCTACTTGATGCAACGATGTTTGTTTCTGGTTCAACTATAAACCTTGCTGATTTTGGAGGAGGTTATGTTAGAGTTTATAATTTTGTTGGGCAGTTAGTAGATTCATATAAAATTGATGCTGGTAGTAGTATTGAGTTTGATGCTCCGACTATAGATGGTTTTTATCTTTTGCATGTGATAACTAAAAATGGTAATTATGTGCATAAGATTTGGGTGAAATAGGTGTTTGGGGTGATTTATTATAAAAGCGTGCGATATGGAGAATATTTGTACGCTTTTTTTGTGTTTTTGAGAAAAATGTAGTATTTTTGCATAAATTTATTTGTTATGCAAAAGATTCAGATAACAGCTGATGGCTCGCATACATTATTCAGCGAAATGGCTGGACAGACGTATCATTCGTCGCATGGAGCAGTGCAGGAGAGTCGTCATATTTTTATATCGCAGTTGGATGTGGTTAACGGTCAGGTATTGATAGCCCCCTCAGTTTATAGCAGTTCTCTTAACTTAGGGGAGCAGTTGAGATGTCGAAGATTGTCGGTGTTGGAGATAGGGTTTGGAACTGGACTTAATGCTTTGTTGACTGCGCAGTGGGCTAAGGAGAATGGTGTGCGAGTGGATTATACGACTATTGAGTTGTATCCGTTGGAGGAGAAGGTTTATCGGGAGTTGAATTATGGACGATTGTTGGGTGATGAGGAGTTGTTTTTGAAGCTTCATGAGGCAGAGTGGGATAGAGGTTTTGTGTCTGTAGATGATTGTTTTGCGATAAGAAAGTGTAAGAGTGATATTGTGGAGTGGGTTAGTTGTAATGCACAATGCATAATGCACAATGCACAATTGGGATTTGATGTTGTTTATTTTGATGCTTTTTCGCCTGATGCGCAGCCTGAGTTGTGGACGGAGGAGGTTTTTCGGAATGTGTATGCGTTGATGAAAGAGGGTGGGGTGATGACTACGTATTGTGCGAAGGGTGATGTGCGTAGAGCGATGTTGGCGGCTGGATTTAAGGTTGAGAAGTTGCAGGGTCCTCCAGGGAAACGGCATATTTTGAGAGCGAGAAAAAATGAGGAATGAGGAGTGAGGAATGAATACACATTGTGAGTGGGTATGGCGTGGGTATGGTTATCCTATGAAGAGGGTATGGTAAAGGTTGCTGTTTTTTAGGTTTATTTTTTGTTTTTTTATGGTTGAATACACACTGTGAGTGGGTATTTGTTTTTGAATATTTTGTTATGGAAAAAGAGAAAGAAATGGCGCGTTATGCGTTGGATTATGCATTGCGTAAAGGTTGTCAGCAGGTGAGAGCTTTATTTTCGGCTGGCGAGGAGAATGAGGTTGAAGTGCGTGATGGAAAGGTTGATAAATTGCATCATTCAGGTGGATGTCAGTTATCGTTGGGTCTTTTTGTAGATGGGTCGTATAGTACGATTTCGACTAATCGTTTGGAGCGAGAAGAGTTGGAGCGATTTATTGATAAGGGTATTATTGGAACTCGATTTTTAGCGAAGGACCCTTATCGTTCGTTGCCAGAGAAGGCGATGTATTATCGTGGAGAGATGGACGATTTTGGATTGTATGATTCAGGATTTAAGGATGTTGGGGTAGATGAGAAGATTGCTACTGCAAAGACTATATTTGAAGAGATTGTTGATGAACGCGTGATTTCTGCTATGGCTGCTGTGGCTGATACCGAGACTTACAATTATTTGATTGATAGTAATGGTTTTGAGGGAGAGAAGCGTAGGACGTTGTATATGGCTACGGTACAGGTGAGTGTGAAAGGAGAGGGAGATGAGCGACCTGAGGATTATTATTATGTGAATGGTCAGCATTGGAGTCGTTTGCAGAAAAATGGTATTGGTGTTGAGGCTTTGCGACGCACGGTGGATAAAATAGGTGCAAGTAGAGTGGAATCGGGAGTGTATGATGTTGTGGTGGATAGAAGAGTTGCATCGACGTTGGTTAGTCCTATTGTTTCGGCATTGAGGGGTGAGGCGTTGCACATGAAATCGAGTTTTTTACTTGATAAAAAAGGGGAGAAGATAGGATCGGAAAAGATGACTATAGTGGATAATCCGCGTCAGTATGGTAAGGCTGGTGCTAAATTATTTGATAATGAGGGGATTGCTTTGGAGAGTATGCCAATTGTGGAGAATGGAGTGTTGAAGAATTACTATATATCGAATTATATGAGTAAGAAGATGGGTGTGGAGATGACGCAGGGCAGTACGACGATTTTGGATTTTGGGTTGGGCGATAGTGATACTGCGGGTTTGGTACGAAATTTGAATAAGGGCTTGTATATTACGGGATTTAATGGGGGTAATTGTAATGGTACGACTGGTGATTTTTCGTATGGTATTGAGGGTTATTGGGTTGAGAATGGGGTGATTGTGAAACCAGTGAGCGAGATGTTGATGACGGGTAATATGTTGACATTGTGGTCTAATTTAGTTGATATGTCGAATGATCCATTAGGGTATTCGGCATGGAAGTTTCCGTCGATGTTGTTTGCGGGGGTTGTGGTGAATTAGGGAGTAGGGAGTAGGGAGTAGGGAGTAGGGAGTAAGGAGTAGGGAATTATGATTCTCAATTCTTAATTCAATTTGTTTATCTCAATTATTTTTTGTATATTTGCACGGTTTTTGTATAAAGTACAAAATATAGTCAACTGACTAATTATAAACTATTAAAAATATTAACAATGGCGAGTTTTTAGTCTTGTTACTAATGACTTGCTGCTAAAAGTTTAAAAAAAGTATGATTTATTCTCACGAAGTAGAACACATGTGTGTTGTTGCTAAAGGAGCAAATCACGAATCGGCTCCAATTCCTCAAGAAGGTAAATGGACACGTGCGAAAGAGATTAAAGACATCAATGGTCTTACACACGGTATTGGCTGGTGTGCTCCAAAACAAGGTGCTTGTAAATTGACTCTCAACGTTAAAGAGGGTATTATTCAAGAAGCATTGGTTGAAACTATCGGTTGCTCGGGTATGACTCACTCGGCTGCTATGGCATCGGAAATTCTTCCTGGTAAAACTCTTCTTGAAGCATTGAATACTGACTTGGTTTGTGATGCTATCAACACAGCAATGCGCGAACTCTTCCTTCAAATCGTTTATGGTCGTACACAATCAGCTTTCTCAGAAGGTGGTTTGCCAATCGGCGCTGGTCTTGAAGATTTGGGTAAAGGTCTTCGTTCACAAGTGGGTACTATGTTCGGTACATTGGCTAAAGGTACTCGTTTCCTCGAAATGGCAGAAGGTTATTGTACACGTATGGCTCTTGATGCTGACAACGAAGTTATCGGTTATGAATTCATCCACCTTGGTAAATTCATGGATATGGTGAAAAAAGGCGTAGATGCTAATGAAGCTTTGGAAAAAGCTAAAGGTACTTACGGCCGTTTCAAAGATGCAGTTAAATATATTGATCCACGTAACGAATAAAGTTGAAAGTTGAAAGTTGAGAGTTGAAAGCTGCCATTCGGGATATGATTTATTCCTTTTGGGTAAAGATTTTCAATATAAATTTCAAGTTTCACATTTCACATTTCAAATTATTTAAAGTTATGGCAAAACACGAAGTAAAATTTGAATCTCAAGATCGCCGTATCGATAATATCCTTAAAGTATTGAACGGCTACGGTATCGCGTCAATCGAAGAAGCAGAAGCAATTTGCGACGCAAAAGGTATCGATCCATATAAAATGTGTGAAGAAACACAACCAATCTGTTTTGAAAATGCAAAATGGGCTTACGTAGTAGGTGCTGCAATTGCAATCAAAAAAGGTTGTACTAACGCTGCTGATGCTGCAGAAGCAATCGGTGAAGGTTTGCAAGCATTCTGTATCGCAGGTTCGGTGGCAGATGATCGTAAAGTAGGTATCGGTCACGGTAACTTGGCAGCTCGTCTTCTCCGCGAAGAGACAAAATGTTTCGCATTCTTGGCTGGTCACGAATCATTCGCTGCTGCAGAAGGTGCTATCAAAATCGCTGAAATGGCTAACAAAGTTCGTAAAGAACCTCTCCGCGTTATCCTCAACGGTCTTGGTAAAGATGCTGCTAAAATCATCTCTCGTATCAACGGTTTCACATACGTTCAAACTGAATTTGACTACTATTCAGGCGAGCTTAAAATCGTAAACGAAAAAGCATATTCAGATGGTCTTCGCGCGAAAGTGCGTTGCTATGGTGCTGACGATGTACGCGAAGGTGTAGCAGTTATGCGTTCGGAAGGTGTTGACGTATCTATCACTGGTAACTCAACAAACCCAACACGTTTCCAACACCCTGTTGCTGGTACATACAAAAAAGAGTGTATGGAACAAGGCAAAAATTATTTCTCGGTAGCATCAGGTGGTGGTACAGGTCGTACACTTCACCCAGATAATATGGCAGCAGGTCCTGCTTCTTACGGTATGACTGATACAATGGGTCGTATGCACGGTGATGCTCAATTTGCTGGTTCTTCATCTGTTCCTGCTCACGTTGAGATGATGGGCTTCCTTGGTATGGGTAACAACCCAATGGTAGGTGCTACAGTTGCTGTGGCAGTTGCTATCGAAGAGGCTTGCAAATAATAGAATAAATTATATTTGAATAGAAAACTCCTGTAACGTAAATAGTTATGGGAGTTTTTCTTTTTTATGCTATTTGCATATAGAATATTATTAGTGTCATTTTTTTCTATTGTTTTGTAGATTGAATAGGATTGAAATATTAAGTTTATTTTAACTGAAATCCTATATGTTTTGCTTAGAGAGGGTTAGAGGGGAATTTTGCAGTAGTTTTATGTGGTAGAGAGGTGTTTCTAGGGGGGTAAATTTAGGGAAATGTCTATATTTTTAGAAAATATGTCTATTAATCTAGGAAAATAGTGAAAAAACTGTCTACTATTTTTAGGAAAAGACATGCTGACTTTGCGAAAAATAAGGACTTACAAAGTTTGCAAAGTTTGCAAAGTTGGGCTAATGTATTGATACTCTTTTAGTTGTTGAGGTGAAGTTGTTTTTTGTGGTTTGGGTTGTAAATAGCTTTTGTTCTTGATAATCAGATAATTGTCTGAACTTTGCAAACTTTGCAATTGCAAAGTTGGGTGTTGTTAGCGAGGCGCTGTGAAGTTCGGCTGTATCTTAGCAAACTCAAATAAATTTGGTTTGCGCTAACTTTGTAAACTTTGTAAGTGATGGGTGTAAAGATGGCGGTTTTCTACGGTACAGTTTGCTTGTAGTATGCTAGAGGGACGTGTTTGAAATATTAGACCCACTTTACATATAATTCCGTTTGTTTTGAATTGTCAGAATAAGCAGAATTTTTTATGCTCAAAAACATAAAAAATAGTCAACAGAAATTTTGTTTTATTAAGAAATAAATATTACATTTGCTGTTGCCGATTCCATGCCGGGGCAGTCTGCCTTAGAAGGGTGGGATTGGCAGACATATAAAAAATGGCGTTTACTATAACGCTTTGATATTCGACACCTTAGAACTTCGCAACTTCTATAAAGTCACGTTGAATACAAAGCAATGGTAGATGTTCATGGGTGTATTGTATATAGCCAATATTGCATCCAAAATTGGAAAAATTCGATTTTTGGAGGTTTGTTTTCATTATTTTGATACGATTCGGAATAAGAAAATAGTTCAAAAAACAAGAATTATCCATACAGGATTAGCAGTTGGAACAATATATCGGCGTGGACTTCTGCATTGCTCGTTTAACGTGATTGGGCAATGCGAAGGCCTTAAGGTGTGAAACGAGTAATAGACGAAGTTTCACGCTTTTTTTGTGTCTAAAATAAAGTAAAATCTTAAAAAGTAAAATGCTATGAACAAACTATTTAAATTATTATTCTCTATCTCCGTAATATTCTTATTGGGAGTTTGTGGTGCTTGTAAAAGAGAAGATCCAAAAACACTAACCTCAGAACTTGCAACATCTACATCAGTTCAAGATTCTATTATTGTAGAATCACTTGCACAACCAACCTTAGCACAAACACAAATATTACATGTATTTATAGAAAATTCAGGCAGCATGAATGGTTATATTAATGCAACTTCGGATTTTCAAATGGCAATCGGACGAACTATTCAACTTATGAAATTCAAGTATGGAGAAGAAAATATAAAAACATATTATATAAACACAAAAGTTTCAGAGAAAATACGTCCTAATAATACTGATATATATGCATTTGTACAACAAATGTTAGACCGAAAAATTTTCAGTTCAACAGGAAACACCTCTTCAACTGATTTAAACAATATAATTAAAGAAGTTCTTAACTTTGTTGACGAAAATAATTCTGCTATATTAATTTCAGATTTTATATATTCACTACCATCTACTAATGGTGTAACAACTAACTTGTTATATGGTTGCCAAAATTTAACTATGTCAGCTTTTTTAGAAAAAACTAAAGAAATGAATAATACATCATTAGCAACAAATTTAGTTCAGCTATTTAGTAGTTTTCAAGGACATTATTGGCACTGGGAAAAACCAAATGGATCGAACTATGTCAATCTTAATTGTCAACGCCCATATTATATTTGTATTATGGGTACTGATGACAATGTTAAAGATTTCAATAAAAGTATAAATATTGAATCTTTAAAAGGATATAAAAATCAATTTACCATTTCAAATAAAAATATGGCAAATACTTCATACACTGTTTTTGACACTAAATATAAAAAGGGTAAATATAGACATAATAATACCGATGCTATTCATTATATCAATAAGGTTGGAAAAACAACTAATGATGAATTTGAATTGGGTATAGGTATTGATTTAAGCGATTTTACAATGTCTGAATCAGATAAATTAGATATTGCAAATTATACTATAAATCAAGGAAATTATCAAATTCTAAAAATAGAAGCTATTGATACACTAAAATTAGCTAATCCAACAGATAAAAATTTGGTGAGAAAAAATAACTGTACCCATGCTATTGTACTAGCTTGTACTGGATTCCCTAATGATATTTCATTAAGTATTAAAAGAGAATTACCGTCATGGGTAAATAATTCTTCGTCTATTGACGATAGAAATATTGCATTTGATGAAACAGAACAAAATAAAACTTTTGGATTTTATTATTTTGTGGAAGGTATTTCTGAGGCATATAATTACCTTGCAACAGATAAAAATAATTTTATGACTATTAATATTAAAGTATCAACTAATAATTAACGACAAAAAATATGGAAGGTTTTATTGCTAATCTTTATGAACTATTTGGATTTGCCAATCAAGGCAATTTTTCAAATGACATGTATAATTATGATTATTACCAGCCTATTTTTCTTATTATGGTAATATCTATGATAATTGTTAATGTAATTTATTATTATGTTATAAATCACCCACGATGTAATCGCAGTTGGCATTGGTTACTTTTCAATCTAGGAACTTGTATTTTCAATTTTATTTTATCTTGGGTTATTTCGTCTGATAAAATAAATGCCTTTTATGCTCAACAAGGAATGAATTCTCCTTATGATTGGACTTCTTATTTTATGCTTTCTTCAATAGCATCATTATGGGCTTTTATTTTCTTTTTAGTTTTTTCTTTCATAATTAAATGGTGGAGCCGAAATTGTAAACATTCTCCTTTTTTATAATTCTTAAAATATTTATATATGAGCAAGTTATTTGTGTTTGGTATTGGTGGAACAGGTTCTCGTGTCCTCAAATCTCTTACTATGTTATTAATGGCAGGAGTAAAAACCAATGTAGATGAAATCATCCCTATCGTTATTGATAAAGATGAAACTAATGGTGATATGGTCAAAACAAAAAGATTAATAGAAACTTATATATCTACACAAAAAAAATTCACACACGATAGTGGAAAATTTTTCTCTACAAAGATGTCTTTATTAGACAATAATTTATGCTTACCTCTAAAAGATAAAGTGAAAAAGTTTTCTGATTATATTGCAATAAATCAACTTGATAATTCCAATCGTGCCCTTATAGAGGCTCTTTTTTCTAAAAAAGCTCTTGACATGGAAACAACAGAAGGTTTCCGTGGTATTCCTAGTATTGGAAGTGTTGTATTAAACCAATTTGAACAATCAGAAATATTCACTACTTTCGCTAATCAATTTAGAAAAGGAGATAAAATATTTATTATTAGTTCTATATTTGGAGGCACTGGTGCAAGTGGTTTCCCTTTGTTAACTAAAACATTGCGTGGCGATACAACTTTACCCAATTGGGATTCTGTTAAAACTGCACCTATTGGCGCAATATCAGTGTTACCATATTTTATTGTAGGCGAGCCAAATGAAGTGGGGAAAGTCAATGTTGATTCTGGGACATTTAGTTCTAAAGCAAAAGCTGCATTAGCTTATTATGCCCAAACACTTGATGGTCAAATTGATGATATGTATTATGCTGGAGATGCAAAACATTCAATGTTTCCTTATAGTGCAGGTGGTAGTAAACAAACAAATTATGCGCATTTTGTTGAACTTATATCTGCATTATCTATTGTTGATTTTGCGAATAAAACAGAGGATACTCAAAAAGAACAAACTTCTTATCACGAATTTGGCATTCTTAATCCACAACACAAATCAGATCAAATTATCTTTGATGACTTACATAGTGATACAAAAAAAATTATTACTAATCCTTTAATTCAACTATATACATTTAAACAATACATGCAATGTGTTTTTGATAAAGAAAACAAATATCAACCTTGGGCACATAATTTTCCAAATAAATCTCAAAATAATTTTGATTCAACATTCAGACAAAGTGAAGCGATGCAACATTTAGATGAATGTTTAAAAAATTTTGGTATATGGTTAAATGAATTAGCTGATAACAAATTTCATAAACATAGTTTTATTCCTTTTAATTTATCTGCTGAATCATTAGCTTTTCTAAATGGAAAATCAGATAAATATATGGTAAAAACAGGCAACTGGAAATACTCTAATTGGGCATGGCTCGACAATGAATTAAATAAAGCATGCACTACAAAAGAAACTCAAGTTTCAGAAACAATGACCAAAGAACAACGTTTCTTAGAAATTTTCTACAGAGCAACAAAAAAATTTGTTGATAATTTAGTACCAAACTCACAAGATAATTAAACATACTATGTCTAAAACATACGAAATATTGACACTGCGTCAAGACAAGGCAGGGCAAGCTGGTCACTGGCAAACAACCCCACAATCACCATATACTAATAGTAGTATTGCTGAATCTAATTCAACTAGTATCACTGAGCCAACTTCAATACCATCTCCTTTTGCTCGAATGGAGTTAGCTCGCACAGCATTTGCTATTGCAGCATCGTGCAAAACATGGGAAGAAGTTCCTAATAGATATAAAAAAATAGTATCAGATTGTTTAGATGTCGCAGAAATATTCTTCAACTACCCAATGTATAGTCAATATATAGAGATTATTAAATGGGAAAAATCTAATTTGTTTGATTCTTCTTTTGCTAAAACTGAAATAGGAAAATCAATGAATAAGTTTGTCAATGGAGATAATGGTACTTATAATTTTGATAGAATGTCTTCTATCTACTTATTAAATTACATTGGCGAGAATTGTCCAAATAAAACAGGTTTAAATATCATAGGAGCAACATCACCTATTACAATGTTTTTCAGTGTAGATAACGATTTAAGTTATGTGAGTAAATATATACACTTTACCAATCAAGATAAGCCTTTTGATGGCAAATTTAATTCACTAGAAAAACGTGATATTAATTTTATACAATATTTTATTGATACAATTAATGGTTATGGAAGGGGAAAATTTGCTCAAGATTTCAAATCATTATATGATTATATAGTAACTGCAACTAATAGATTAGAACATAATATACAATTAAATCAAACACAAAATTCATATAATCAAATTGAAGTTGATCATAGTGATTTTGTAAATGTATTAGGATATTATTTAGGTTGCGCAAAAGAAAAA
The DNA here is from genome assembly GCA_045614825.1 of Candidatus Aphodosoma sp. Taxonomy (GTDB): domain Bacteria; phylum Bacteroidota; class Bacteroidia; order Bacteroidales; family Paludibacteraceae; genus Aphodosoma. The sequence goes on from JAZLDO010000178.1 coordinate 53,902, forward strand.
GAACCAGAGCATAGTGATTTCGAAATAAAATCAACTCTTGTTACTTCTGAAAAATTACCATTAGTTCTTCCTGTTGAATCTGGTAATGTTTATAGTCAGTGTGCTTATATCAATATCAATGATGTTTGGGGAGATGGAGTATGTGCTCCACAACAAGAAGAAAAAACTCTTTATGACCGTACTTTACCAGGTAAGAATATTAAATATCCATATTTAACATTGTCTGATTTCTTTGAAGATACAATTATCAAAATGCCTTATAAACTCAATAATTCGGCATATTTCAACGGAAATATAGATAATATTGATCAATTGGAAGATAGTTATCTACTTCCATTAAAATCTACTTTCTTTACTTATTTTACCACTGACGAATTAAAATCAATGATTAAAACTACTGTTAGTGGATCTGTTGTGAAAATAACTTTACAAATACCAATTCAAAACTATTCTAAAAAATCTCCTATATCATACATATCATATACCAAAATTTATCAAAATAATAAAAATGAAATAAACAATATAGGTGATACTATTACAGCGAACTTCGGATTAGGTATATTTCCATTGGTTAAAACCGATGATGTTAATGTTGCAGATTATCGCATTGCGTTGCTTGATAAAACAGGTATTGATAATTTAAGATTTTTCGAGCAGACAACAGAAATTACAAATGTTAAGACTAAAGTACGTCGCGAATATAGTGATGTCTGTGGTATCAAAACGTATGTTATTAGTAAACAGCATTTTGATAGAATTGATGTGTGTATAAACAATCATCATGGTTATATAATCCCTAATTTTGATAAAAATGAAGGAACTAAAAAATTCCGTTTTGCAGTAGATTTTGGAACTACAAATACACATATAGCATACTCTATTGATAATGAATTGGAGTCTTCGGCATTCAAATCTCAACCACAAATAATTCGTTTGCATGAAAATTATGGGGCAGATAGAGATATTATTGCAGCTTTTGAAGACAATTATTTACCTGCTTCATCAGAAATAATATTTCCTATCAGAAGTGCTTTTGCAGAAGCTCGTCCAATAAATTATATTGAACAAACTTATACTTTAAGCGACGGCAATATACCTTTCCGCTACGAAAAAGTTGGACCTATAGACCATTTAGATACACAAATTGGAGAAGAATTAAAATGGTCAGCAAATAAATCTCGTATTGAACTTTATATTCGAAATATTGCATTTGTTTTACATAACAAAGTTTTATTAGAAAAAGGCTCTTTAAAAGATGTTCAAATTCGTTGGTTTTATCCAGCGAGTATGTCTACGTTTGTTCGTAATATGATGGAACAAGCTTGGAATAAGGCTTATAAAGATTATTTTGATGCCAATTTCACTGAAAATGTTGATAAAATAACTTGTATGTCTGAATCTATTGCACCATATTATCATTATATGAATAAAGGTGGTGCGATGGGTATCGTAACCACAATAGATATTGGAGGTGGAACAACAGATGTATATATTTCTGATGGACAACGTAATTTAGATGGTTCTAATAATAATGGTTTTTTAATGTCATTCCGCTGTGCATCTAATGCAATATTTGGTGATGGATATAACAATAATATCAATAATAATGGTTTTATTCGTAAATACCGACCTATATTTGAAAAAGCTCTACAAGGGGATGATACTGCATTAAGTGCAATGAAAAAAATTGCTCTAAAAGGAAATTCTTCGGAACTTGTCTCTTTCTTTTTTTCCTTAGCTTCGCAAGGAAAACCGGGATTAAACTTTTTAGATAAACTAATAGATGATAGGCAATTCAAATATGTATTTTTAATATTCTATTATGCTATCATTTATCATGTGGCTCAAACAATGAAAGCCAAAGGAATAGGTTTACCTCAAACTGTTGCGTTTTCAGGTAATGGTTCTAAGACTTTACAAGTTATTACACAAAAAAATGATTTGCTAACTATGTTTGTAAAAAACATATTTGAAAAAGTATATGCTAAACAATATCCTGAACAATCTAAATTTTATTTGAAATTTGATAATGAAAATCCAAAAGAAGCTACAGCTAAAGGTGGATTAGAAGCTACAAATGAACAAGCAATAGTTTCTCCTGAACTAATTGTTCTTATGGGTTCAGATAATCAAACATTTGTTAGCAATGAAACATTTGATACCATTACTGAAGAACAAAAGAGATCTATCATTAAAAATGTCAAAGATTTTATTAAATTTATTCCTGCATTAAATGCAAAAAATACACTCGGTAATCTTTATAATTTAGACGTAAAAATCTTTGATGATGTAATTAAAATTTGTGAAAAAAATTTGGATGGTTATCTTGATTTAGGTATTGATAAAGTTAAAAAAATACTTTCTCAAGATACAACAAAAACTAATGATATTACAGAATCTCTATTCTTTTATCCTATCGTAGGTATGTTAAACAATTTAGCGCAAGAATTATATGAATTGGATGTTAATTCTTAAATACACAATAGTTTTTTTAGCTTTTGTATCATTTTGTATAAATATTAGTATTATTATATATCTTTGCTTACAACGAAAACGACGTAGAGAGGATATAATAAATATTATTTTAACAAGTAAAAGATTTAAAGATGAAATAAACAATATTGTTTCTTTTATTAATTTGGGTAATAAACAGTCAATTGATAAATTAAAATTTGAGATAATAGATGAAATAAGATATTTACAATCGTTAGATAAAAAGGACGAAATATTGTCTCATAAATCTAATGATAAAGTATCTAAATTGTCAACTTCAATACAAAATGTTACTCAGAAAATATATTATGCCACAGCAACAACTGAAAATAATAAAAATATATTTTATCGAGTAACAGAGTCTCCTGAAAAGGATTCTATATTCAAATTAATAAAAACTCAAAAAGGAGTATGCGAATTTGAAATTTATGATGGGGCTGTTTCTCTTATTCTCAAAGAAAAAGAATATCTTTCAGATTCTTGTTTAGTCGAAAAAACAGGAAATAGTAGAATAATGACATTAGAAAAAGGAATTGCCGAACAAAATATAGAAGGTAAATGGATTATTAAAAAACAAGCAAAAATAAAAATAGAATAAGATTATGGATTTCAAAATAACTATTTTAATTGTTGTAATTATTACGATTTGTCAAATTATTGCATTTTATAGAACTTCAAAAAGACAATATCATTTTAAAAAAATTTTCCCCAACAAAATAGAAGATAAACTGTTAGTTTTAAAACATATAAAGGATAATAGTGTACAAATTAGCACAAAACAATCTTGTAATGTTGTATCAAAAGAAGAAAAGATTAAAGAATCTATCAAAAATAAAAATGCAGAGATAGATAAAATTTTAAAAAAAATAAAAACATTAGAAAGACACCGTGAGGTAACAACTGATATTTATGCACAGATGCAATTTACATCTGAAATAGATGCCCAACAAAAATATATAAATCAAATCAATAATTCTATTTCTGAAGAAAAAAAACAATTACAAGCTTTGAAAGATCAATTAAATAGCATATCAAACTTAAAAGCAGTAATTGGTAATGATACAATGATTAATATCATTTCTTCTATAAATAGTTATCTTGAAAAGAATAAAAATTCTGTTGCTGATTTCAGTATAATTAAAGATATTATTGATCGTAATACTGATGCCGTAGAAGAAGAAATTCAATCTCAAATCCCAATTCCAATCTTTTTTGGTCTTATGGGAACTATGCTAGGTATTATTATAGGTGCAGGAGACTTGGTTTTTAGTGAGGCTTTAGAGCATTTATTGACTCCATTCGCACCAGACCCAGGAGTTGAATTTGGTTCACAGGCATATTATGAAGCTTATAATAAATATAATACTGTATCTACAAATGGAATAAACTCTCTTTTTGGAGGGGTTGCTATAGCAACTTTTTCTAGTATATTTGGTATTATTTTAAATGTTATTAGCACATATGTAGGAAAAGATATAAAATATTCTGTTGAATCAAAAAAACATGCATTCTTAAGTTGGTTACAAGCAGAACTACTACCAAAAATATCTTCTGATTTTTCATCTGCACTTATTAAACTTGGTAATGATTTAACTGAATTCAATAACTCTTTTTCTACTAATGCAATTTTATTAAAAAAGACTATATCCGAAATAGGTTATGCATCTTCAAGTCAAGCTAAATTATTACAAACAATAGAACAGTTAGATGTATCTCAAATAGCAACAGCTAATATCAGAGTGTATGAAGAATTAAAAAATTGCACACACGATATGGCTAATTTAGCCCAAGATTTAAAAAGTATTCAACAAAGTATTCGTAATATTGGCAATTTCATGCAAGATGGAATCAATGAATATGAAAAAAGGAATACTTATATACAAGACGCCTCAGGAAAAGTAGATATTGCAATTAATGAAGGTCATAAAAAATTAAATCAAGCAACTACTACCATATTTGAAAAATACGATGCACTTCTTAATACTCTATATATAAATACAGAAAAGACGACTAAAGAACTTGAAAATAAACATGAAAAAGAAGTCGAAAGGCTACATAATGCTATTGTAGAAAAATTCTCTGATGTTAAACGAATTGAAGAAGAACTTAAAAATCTAGTTGCAGTGAAAACAAGCATGAGTAATCTTGAAAAAGCAACTGCCACTCAAAATCAAAAAATAGATTCTTTAACTCAGGCTATTCGTGAACTCGCCCAAATCAAAGTATCAGGTGGAACTACACAAGTGGAAATGAAAATGCCTAAATTTTATAAAGCAATAATTATTATTGCTACTACAATTATATCTCTCACTGGATTATTTTTCATTACTTTACGAATATTAGAAATGTTTGATATTACACTATAAATAATGGCAAAAAAAGAATCATATTTTTGGACTAGTTATTCAGACTTAATGACAAGTATGTTTTTTATAATGTTAGTACTTTTTGTTCTTGCTATAGCATTATTACATCGACATATGGATGAAATAGAGAAAGAACGTCAAGCTACAGAACTAGAGTTAAAAAGAATAAAAGCGATTAATGAATCTGTTCAAAAAATAAATCAAGAGTACTTTATTTATAATAAAGAGTATAATCGTTTTGTTTTAAATAACATAGAAGTTTCTTTTAGGCGAGGGAGTAGTGACATGAACGATATAGACGAATATAATTTATCTAAGTTGAAAATGGCAGGAGAAGCTATGAGAGATTTTATGTTGCAAGCTAAGAGTGATATTTTAACTGAAAAAGTAAAGTATTTGGTTATAATTGAAGGTCAAGCTTCTGCTGATGGATGGAGAGGTAATGATAGTTTAAGTTATAGTAGAGCATTGGCATTGTATAAATTTTGGAAAGATATAGTCTTGATTGATTTTGATAATTTGCCTTGTGAAGTTATTGTGTCTGGTAGTGGTGAATGGGGGGAATTTCGTTTAAATAATTTAAATATTGATGGTTTCGTAAATGAAGCAAATCAACGATTTGTTATACACATAATTCCTAAGCCTATTGATATTGGTATAATGAAATAAACTATGAAAAATTTAAAATTTTGTATTTATTTATTGTTTTGTATTATTGTTTTTGCGTCATGTGAAAACAAGCAAGTTCCAATTAAAAAATTAGAAAAATTGGATAGAACTTTAGTGCAACAATCGGAATCTTTTACTGATCAGGATTGGGAAAATGCTATAGCGGAGTATGAGTTGATAGAGCAAGAGTTGTCGTTGTATGATTATACTGATGAGGAGTTGCGTCAGATAGGGAAAATGAAAGGACGTTTATTAGCAAAAATATCTAAAGAGTATCTAAATAAAACCATGAATGAGGTTGATTCTTATTTGAAAATGTTTGAAGGTGCACTTGAGGGTTTTATGGAAGAACTTGGGACTGCATTGGATAGCGAAGAAGATTATGATGAATAATATTTTGTAAATATGACGACACAACAAAAAAATCAGATAGTTGGTATAATATTATTGCTAGTTTTGGCGTTGTGAAAGAAATAATTGGTTTATAGGCATTAATATTATTTTTTTATGAAAAAGATTTTTCTGATTTTATTATGTCTTTTGGGGGTTGTTGTATTTATTTTAGTGGTTGGCAATGATAAACCTGAAGATTTACAGATTAAAGCAAATGAGTTGAGAGGGTATTGTGTTGAAAATGGTTATTCAACAGATATTGCTCTATTGGTTGATTATGGGGGTACATTCTGGGAAGGTGAGATTTTTTGTGTGGGATTTTAATAAAGAGAAAGTTGTTCTGTCAAGTATTTGTGCTCAGGGTTGTGGTAAGGGGAACACTTATGGAAAAAATAAATTTAGTAATGAAGTGGGGTCTAAATGTTCGTCGTTGGGGCATTACAAAATAGGTGAATCTCGAATGATGATGAAAGGAACTAGGCCAGCATACACACTTTATGGGTTAGATAAAACCAATTCAAACGCATTTAAAAGAGCGATTTTGTTACATCCTGTTCATCTTCCTAATTTTGCAATTTATCCATTTCGTATTTCATCGAAGAAATATAGAATCTTGGGTTGGACTATTAGACCATATAGTGAAGGTTGTATAACAATTCCTTTTGCTAAGTACAAAAAGGTTAGTAAGATAATAAAGAAGACTGATAAACCTATAATTATTTGGGTGTATAAATAAGAAGTTATGGTATTTAACAACTGAATGTAGTAGAATAACTAAGCGGATGGGATAATTTATATATTGTTCATATAATATTTTCAAGTTTCATTCGTTTAAATAAATAGAGAAAGGTTGATGTCGGTAATGCGAAATCAACCTTTTTCGTAAATATAAGAAAATAAATTTTAAATTATTATGAAATTATCATTGAAAAGGACTACTTTGGTGGCGGCGGTGTTGATGTCGTTATGTTTGTTGAAAACTTTGTTTAGTGAGGTGATTTATGATTTGTTGTTAGAGGGGCATCCTATTAGAACTATAGTGTTCAACGATATGTTTTTTTTGTGGTAATGATGGTTATTGCTGTGTTTTTCTGGGGATTGTGGAAGTATAAGAATGAGATGCCTAGATTGGTGAAGAAAGATGTGTTTGTGTTGATGGGAAGTGTGGTTTTGTTTATGGTTCTTTATTTTCTTGCTTCGATGTGCTATAATCCTATGTTTACTTATTTTCAATTGGCGTATAGAGCGACGAGTGTGGTAGCATTTGGGTATTTTTATCGTTTGGTGAAAGCTAATAGTGAGGCCAAAGAGAGAATGTGAAATGGATTACATTGGAAGGAAAGAGGGTTAGAGTGAAATATGAATGATAGAATATACAAAGGTTGACCATGAGTGATGTTGGTCAATCTTTTTTGATATAATTTATAATCACGTGAATGTTGTTAATATCTTGTTAATATTTTTAACAAAAAATAGCGTGGAACATTCAAGAAAAAATATTACTTTTGCATTCTGTTTGCATGTAGAAATATGTAACCGCTAAAGGTTTTATTATGAGAGTATTGATAACTTGTTTTTCGTCGATTAGTAATGTTGCTGCAATTGTTCCACAGCTTTATGGGCTTGTAAATGATTATCCTCAGCATGAATTTATTGTGCTAAGTCGTAGTTTTTTACGTCCGTTGTTCGATAAATTGCCGCGTGTAACATTTGTTGGTGGTGATATTCGTGGTGCGCATAAAACACCTATTGGTGTATATCGACTATTTAAGCAACTGAGATTGATGAAACCTGATGTGGTGTTAGATATGCAGCGTTCGTGGCGCACACGTATGATTGCTCGTCTATTCGCTTTTGTAGGCACAAAAATACTGAAGATTAGTTTTGTGACAACAGAGCAAAAAAGGCTAATTAAGCGAGGTGCAAGTAAGTCTCGTCCGATTCCTACAATATTCGAGCGTCAAGCTCGTTTATACGCAAAGATAAGACTAATGGTTAATGATAGTTTTTGCAAACTATACGAGCCGAATGTAGAGCAAGGGGCAAAAATCAAGGAGTTATATGGCGAAAAACAAGGCCGTTGGATTGGTATTGCGCCATTTTCTATTGCACGGGGCAAAACTTTACCTCTCCGTAAAATGAAAAATGTCATTGCTTATTTTGATAAACAGCCTAACACGAAAATTTTCCTTTTTGGGGCTGGAGAGATGGAAAATGAGTTGTTGTTGGATTGGCAATCATTGTACAATAATGCTTATGCTGTACACACAAATTTACAACTCGATGACGAATTGGCTTTGATGAACTCTCTTGATGTGATGGTGTGTATGGATTCAGCAAATATGCATTTGGCATCATTAATGGCTGTACCAGTTGTGAGTATTTGGGGGGCAACACATCCTTACTCGGGCTTTCTTGGCTGGAAACAATCAATGGATAATTGTGTAGGAGTAGATTTTTCATGTCGTCCTTGTACCGCGCATTCTGATCGCAAATGCAAATATGGAGATTATCGCTGTCTTGAAAGTCTCCATTCAAGTAAAATAATAGAAGTAATTAATCAATGCATAATGCACAATGCATAATGCACAATTGCCATTCGGTATTTGTTTAATTAATAATAAAAAGGTAATTAAGTTTGTGCATCGTGCATTTAGCATTGTGCATTGAAATAAGAATTATGGGAAAAATTATAGCAATAGCAAATCAAAAAGGTGGTGTGGGAAAAACAACCACAAGTATAAATCTTTCAGCTTCTTTGGCTCGTGAGGGAAAAACAGTGTTGCTTATTGATGCCGACCCACAAGCAAATGCTTCTTCGGGTTTAGGAGTGGAAGTGAAAGATTTGAACACTACGGTTTACGAGTGTATGATTGGAGAAGTAAAAGTGGCAGATGCTACTTTTGATACAGAAATAGAGGGTTTAAAAATTGTCCCTTCGCATATCGACCTCGTGGGTGCTGAAATCGAAATGCTTAACCTCGAAAATCGTGAGAAATGTATGCGTAATATGTTGCTTAGCGAAAAAAGCAAGTACGATTATATCATCATCGACTGCTCACCATCGTTAGGGCTTATCACTGTTAATGCTCTCACTGCTGCCGATTCGGTTATCATACCTGTTCAATGCGAATATTTTGCGCTCGAAGGTATTGGTAAGTTGTTGAATACTATTAAGATTATCAAAAGTGGTCTTAATCCTGCACTCAATATTGAAGGTTTCTTGCTCACTATGTTCGATGCTCGTCTTCGTTATGCAAACCAAGTGGCAGAAGAGGTGCGTAAGCATTTTGGGGATATGGTATTTAAAACTACTATTCAGCGTAATGTAAAACTTTCTGAAGCAACTTCGTATGGTCAACCAGCTATCGTTTACGATCCAGATTCTCGTGGAGCTCAAAACCATATTGAACTTGCTAAAGAATTGATAAACAAGAAGTAATTTTCTTCAAACATAAGTACATAATTCTTTGTTTGTGGGTTAGTTTGTATTGCAAGGCTTGTATTTGAAAAAAGAGGTTTTCCCTTCCTAACATAAATATAGAAATTGAATTTTGTAAGCCTAAAAATATAATATGTACTTCTGTTAAAACAACAATAATAATTAAATATGAAAAAACAAGTTTTAGGTCGTGGACTCAGTGCTTTGATAGAAACAGAGCCAGTTGCAGCTGTGGGTTCTACACTATTCAATGAAATAGAAATCAGCAAAATACATCCAAATCCAAATCAACCTCGTACTGATTTCGACGATGATGCTCTTGAGGAGTTGGCTACATCTATTCGTGCTAATGGTATCATTAGCCCTATCACTTTACGCAAAATCAGTGATGACAACTATCAAATTATTGCTGGTGAACGTCGTTATCGTGCGTCTAAATTGATTGGATTAGACAAAATACCAGCATATATTCGTGATGTCGATGACGGACAAGTCATGGAGATGGCTCTCATCGAGAATATCCAACGTGAAGACTTAAATGCCATTGAAATAGCATTAAGCTATAATAGTCTCGTGGCTACGCTCAATCTTACACAGGAGGCTTTGGCTGAGCGTGTTGGTAAAAAGCGTGCAACTATCACCAACTATCTTCGTCTGCTCAAACTTCCTGCTGAAATACAGATGGGATTAAAAGATAAAAAGATTGACATGGGTCATGCGCGTGCCCTTGTCAGTGTTGAAGATCCAGAACAGATGTTGAGTATCTATGCGCAAGTACTTGCCGAAGGAGCATCTGTGCGTCGCACCGAGGAGTTAGTTCGTTTAGCCACAAGTGGTAAAAGAGAAGAAAAAACTCTTAAAAAAGAGAAGCAACATACCTTTATGCCAGAGGAGTATGACGCACTTAGTAAAGAATTAAAAGATAAATTTAATGCTAAAGTAAAACTTTCGTACAACGAAAAAGGTAAAGGTAAAGTGGTTATTCCTTTTGATTCAGACGATGATTTGATGCGCTTAATGTCGTTGTTTGATAAGATAGATTGATAGATACGAACATAAGATTGTGAGATTTATAAGGGCTTATATATTATTGTTTTTTGTGTTTATAACTTTAGGGTTACGAGCACAAGATGATAGTGCACAATTTATAATGCACAATGCACAATCTATAGATACAATAAACTCTCAATTTTCCACTCTCAATTTTATTGCCGATAGCACAAAGACCTTTGGTTCTCAACTTTCAACGGATTCTCTTAAATTAGTTCGCCAATTAAGGCGTGAGCAACGTGCTTTAGCTCGTGCTAATTTCAAGCCAGATCCCAACAAAAGTCTTTGGTTGGCATTGACTTTCCCTGGTGCTGGGCAGATTTATAACCATAAATATTGGAAATTGCCTATTATTTATGGTGGTGCAATGGGTGTAGCATATGCTGTTTCGTATTACGGAGGGTACTACAATGACTACATGCGAGGTTATCGTGATTATCTTGATACCGACCCTAACACAAACTACCATCTTGAGTTGATTCCTCAAGGTTATCCAGAGTCAAGTGCTGGTACTTATGTTAAAAACCGAGTAAATTCATATCGTCGTTATCGAGATATTTTCATTGTTGTAGGTGTGGCTGTATATGCTTTGTCGGTAATAGATGCATACGTCGATGCTCAACTTGCTGATTTTGATATTAGTACCGATTTGTCGATGAAAATACGCCCAAAATTAGATGTTGAACATCACACTGGCAAACCAACTGCAGCATGTCAAATGCAAATTTATTTTTAATTATGATGTTAAAGAAGTTTATCTATATTTTAGTTTTTATTCTCTCTTGTGCATCTCTTGTAGCACAAGACGATTCAACTCTATTCTCTATTGATACAGATACAATTGAGTCTATTAATCCTATAGTTTCTTCTATCGATTCTATAGCCCCTATAGATGCTATAGATTCAACTTTCAGATTTCAATTAGATTCTATTGTGCATGATTATTTTCTTGAAAAATCTTTCAAAATAGAATGTGAGCGCATCGACAGTGGAGTTGTATATTATTCCGATTCGGTATATATGGCTCGTTTGCAGTCGATGCCACATGTTATGGAGATGACTTATAACAGAGTTGTAAAGGCATGTATCGAACGCTATGCTCGTTGCCCTAAAGATGTAGGCTATATGCTTGGTATCGGTAACACCTACTATTTTCCAATGTTCGAAGAGGCATTAGAACGTTACAATGTTCCTCTTGAATTAAAATATTTACCTGTCATTGAAAGTGCTCTCAATGCCAAAGCCAAATCGCCTGTTGGTGCAATGGGCTTGTGGCAATTCATGGTTGGCACAGGCAAAATCTATGGACTTGAGGTGAATAGTATGGTAGATGAACGTCGTGATCCTCGCAAGGCATCTGATGCTGCAGCTCGTTTTCTTGCGGATTTATATAAACTTTATGGCGATTGGCATCTCGTAATTGCAGCCTACAATTGTGGCCCTGGTAATGTATCGAAAGCCATTCGTATTGCCAATGGCAAACGTAATTTTTGGGAAATCTACCCATATCTTCCTCGCGAAACACGCAGTTATGTGCCACTTTTCATCGCTGCTAATTACATAATGAACTTCTACGAAGAGCATAATATGTGTCCAGCTGTGCCAATGTTCAATTATGCAACTGACACAGTAGTGATTTCTGATCGTGTTCATTTACAGCAAATTGCCGAAAAAGTGAATATCCCATTAGACGAACTTAAATTCCTTAATCCACAATACCGTTATGATATCATTCCTGGTAATATTAAGCCCTATCCGCTTGTTGTGCCATTCGAACATATCAATTCATACGCTCTCAATCGCGATAGCATTTTGGCTTATAAACCAGAATTGGCTAAGCGTGAAGTCAAATTTGAACCATCTGAAGGTGAGGTGATTTACTATAAAGTAAAGAGTGGAGATACTCTTGGAGGTATTGCAAAAAAATATCGCGTTTCAGTTAAAAACCTTCAAAAGTGGAATAAACTCAGTTCTACCACTATTCGTATAGGTCAAAAACTTAAAATATATAAATAAGGAGTAGGGAGCAGGGAGTAGGGAGTAGGGAGCAGGGAGTAGGGAGCAGGGAGTAGGGTGTAATGGTGTTATTAGTTAAGTTATGTGATGATGATTCTGTACATTTTAGTGTTTTATTATGGAAAAAAAGTATTATTCAATACGTGAAGTGGCTGAAAAAATTGGTGAGCCACAATCCACCCTCCGATTTTGGGAAAAAGAGATAAATATTCTTAATCCTGGTAAATCGGCAGGTGGAACACGACGTTATGTACAAAAAGATATTGACCTTTTGCAACAAATTAAGTTCTTGATCGAAGAACAACACCTCACTCTTGATGGAGTCAACGAGCGTTTGTCGAAACATCGCAACGAAGACGAAAAACGCATGAAAATAATCCAAACTCTAAAATCCGTGCGCAAAGAATTAATGGCAATTCGTAAAGAACTCAATCAACACGAAGCCCTCGCTAGCGAATTAATTATAGATGAAAATATCAAAGATGAAAATGAATAAAAAATTCAAAATGTACAAATAAAAATCTCACCTTGCTATTGCCATAGGTGCAAGCAAATTATACCATAGAAAATGGTCATAAACCTACAACATTTTTATTTGTATATTTAACCTTTTTTGTACATAATTTATATTTATCACACAAAAAATTATAACATGAAAAAAACATTATTTTTATTCACTATACTCGTACTATTGGTTGGGTGCTCCAATCAATGTGATAATAAAACTAAAAATTCACAACCTCGTAAAGTAAAAAATGTAATCTTTATGATTGGAGATGGCATGGGGCTCAATCAACTCTATGCAGGCATGACAGCCAATGGTGGCACTCTCAATATTGAGCGTTGTACCCACACAGGACTTGCCAAAACCTATTCTGCCAATTCTTATATAACAGACTCAGCTGCAGGTGGTACAGCTCTTGCTACTGGCAATAAAACTAATAATGGAATGATAGGTATGAATGCCGATTCTGTGGTGGTAAAATCAGTGCTCGAATCTGCCGAAGAGGCTGGTATGGCTACCGGACTTATTGCTACTGTTCGCATTACACATGCCACTCCAGCGTCATTCTATGCTCACCAAGTCAATCGTAGTATGTATCAAGAGATTGCTGCCGAAATGCTCACTTCGGGTGTTGATTTCTTTGTTGGTGGGGGACGTAAAGACTTTGAATTCCGCACCGATTCGCTCAACTATTCTGACTCGCTTCGTAATGCTAACTACAACATAGTCTATTCAATTGATTCTGTCGAAGCCCCTGTTTTATTGCCTTTTGGGGCTTTATGTGCCGATGTAGATATGCCTCGTGCTGCAGAGCGTGGCAATTTCTTGCCCAATGCAGTTGATTTGGCTATTAAGTCGTTAGATGCTCGTGGCGACAGCTTTTTTCTTATGGTCGAAGGCTCACAAATCGATTATCAAGGTCATGGCAATAGCACCGAAGGTGTAGTTGATGAAATGCTCGATTTCGACCGTGCAATTAAAGTAGCACTCGACTTTGCCGAGCGCGATGGTGAGACTCTTGTCGTTATCACAGCCGACCACGAAACTGGTGGTATGACCATTCTCAATGGGTCATACTCCGACTCTACTGTAGTAGCGCAATTTAATACCGGTGGTCATACCGGTACAATGGTGCCAATTTACTCATTCGGACCACAAGCAGATCAATTCACTGGTATTATGGAAAATACCCAAATTCCCCTTTGTATAAAATCAATTTTAGGCTTGTAATTTGAAATTTATTCACCTCCTACGGTGAGTTTGTCAACTAATACACTTGGCATGCCACAAGTGACGGTGCAGCTTTGACCCTCTTTTCCGCAAGTCCATGTGCCATTGTCTATTTTCGGGTTGTTGCCAACCATTGATATTGCAGCGAGAGCTTCAGGACCATTGCCTATCACATTGATGTCTTTGATTGGTGTGGTTAGGCGTCCGTTTTCTATGAGCCAACCAGATTTTACGTAGAAAGTAAAGTCGCCTGCCCCGATTTGCACTTGTCCGTTTGAGAATACATCTACATATACGCCGTGTTTTACATTGGCAATCATTTCTTCTTCTGTATGAGGTCCTGCTTCCATGTATGTAGCTCGCATACGAGGCATTGGAGTGAATCTGAATGATTCGCGGCGGCCATTGCCTGTAGGTGCAACTCCATAGTGGCGCGCAGAAATACGATCGTGAAGGTATGAGTTGAGGCGACCCTCAGCAACTATATATGTTTTTTGACCTTCGATGCCTTCATCGTCAAAGTTTATAGAACCACGATTGTGTGGGATAGTGCCATCATCGACAACATTGATAAGCGGGTTGCATATCATTTTGCCTAATTTATCGCTGAAAATACTGGTTCCGATACGGTTAAAGTCAGCTTCGAAGGCGTGTCCTATTGCTTCGTGTAGCAATATACCTGAACCGCCAGCTCCCATTACAACAGGCATTTCTCCCCCCTTAGGTTTAATTGCTTCGAAAAGAATCGCAGTGCGAGATACCACCTCTTGTGCCAATTCTTCGATAAGTTCGTCGTTTAAAAATTCGTAGCCAATATGGTATGAGCGTGAACTTCCAGCTTGTTCTCTGCGCCCGTTGCAGTCTTCCATTAAGCATGTAGCCGATAGCATCGCTATAGGAATGCGGTCGGCAAATATGAGACCTTCAGAATTGAAGAATAAAATATCGCTTGTGCCATCACCTTGGTTTATAGCAACTTTTTTGACTCTAGAATCAAGTTCAAATATACGATTGTTGAGTTTTTCGAGCCAAGGTTTGCGGTCTAATAATGATTTATCTTCCCAGAGTTGAAGTATAGGATAGCGGTTTGGCGTTTGTAGTTCGCAAATATTAACATTGTTATATTTTTCGCCATTCGAAGCAATGCGATTTGCTGTGCGTGCAGCTTTCAATAAGTCATCAACTGTGGCGGTTTCGGTATAAGCATAACCAGTTTGATCGCCAACGACAACGCGAACTCCAGCTCCGTATTCTATATTCGATGAAGCATTATCAACATTATTGTCGATTAGTCGCACGTTATTAGAATAAGCATGTTCAAAATATATGTCGGCATACGTAGCTCCACGTTCCATTGCAACAGCTATAATTTGTTGTAGGTCGTTGAGTGTTACTTTGAAAGTTGAAAGTTGAGAGTTTAGAATTGAATGTTTCATAATCGCAAATAGGATATTGATAATTTAATTGCAAAATAACGAAAAAAAAATGAATATTTATCTATATTTTAGAAAAAAAAGTGTAACTTTGCGTTCTAAACTTTAAACTCTCAATTATTTTGTTACGTATAGCTATACAATCAAAAGGGCGTATGAATCAAGAGTCGCTAGAATTGCTTGATTCTGTAGGAGTAAAACTTTCTGTAAGGGAGTCTAATCCTATGCTTGTACGTTCATCAAATTTTCCTGCGGAGGTTTTGTTTATAGAAAAAGACCGCATTCCTGAATTTGTTGCATTGGGTATTGTTGATGTTGGTATTTGTGGCGAATATCTTGCTTGTCAAGCGGGAACCCCAGAAGATTGCATAATTAAGCGTCTTGGTTTTAATAAATCAACTCTCTCTCTTGCAATTCCTCGAGATGCAAAATATCGTGGGATAGAGTGGTTTGCAGGTAAAAGTATAGCGACTCCTTATCCAGAGTTATTATCTAAATTTTTGAAGTCGCATGGGGTGAAGGCTACAACTCGTTTAATGCGAGAGCATGTCTATATGGCTCCTAAAGTAGGAATAGCTGATGCTATATGCGATAGAGTTTATTCTGGAACTTCTCTTATGAGCGAGAATCTTAAAGAGGTAGAGACGGTAATGACTTCTGAGGCTATTTTGATAGCTACTTCGTCAATGTCGCCACTTAATCAGATGATTCTCGATGAATTTGTACAGAGAATAGATGCTATTCAGGTGGCTTTTGGCAAGAAATTTGTTCGTATGAATATTCCTGCATCTAATTTGGATGAGATACTAAAAATACTTCCAGCGGTACATCAACCATCTATTAGTCATTATCTCGACAAAGAGTGGATTAGTGTTTCTGTAGTAATGGATGAGAAGCGTCTTTGGGATATTCTTGAGCGACTTAAAGAATTTGGAGCAAAAGAAATACTTATTTCTCCTATTGATAAAATAATTTTATAAATAATTTCAAATAATAACCTGAGTGGGAGTTATCTAAACTCTAAACTCTAAACACTAAACTGTTATGATGACAATTGACAATTTCAATTTTGCTGGTAAAAAGGCATTTGTTCGTGTTGACTTTAATGTGCCTGTTGACGAAAATTTCGTGATCACTGATGATACACGTATTCGTGCCGCTATGCCAACTCTTAAAAAGATATTGGCTGATGGTGGTAGTCTTATTATTGCATCACACATGGGTCGCCCTAAAAAAAATCCAGACCCTAAATATTCTTTGAAACATATTGTTGACCACGTTAGCAAAACTCTCGGTGTAGAGGTTAAATTTGTTGATGATTGCAATGCTGCTGATGAAGCATGTGCTGCCCTCAAACCAGGCGAAGCTCTTCTTCTTGAAAACCTTCGTTTCTATGCTGAAGAAGAAGGTAAACCTCGTGGTTTGGCTGAAGATGCAACTGACGAAGAAAAAGCAGCTGCTAAAAAAGCAGTGAAAGCATCGCAAAAAGAGTTTGCTAAACACCTTGCTTCATACGCAGATTGTTATGTAAATGACGCCTTCGGTACAGCTCACCGTGCTCACGCTTCTACAGCTCTTATTGCTGACTATTTTGATGCTGATAACAAAATGTTTGGTTATCTTATGAATAAAGAAGTTACTGCCGTCGAAAAAGTTATGTCAGAAACAGTTCGCCCATTTACAGCAATCATGGGTGGCTCGAAAGTATCTTCTAAAATCGAAATCATCGAAAATCTTCTTACAAAAGTTGATAACCTTATCTTGGCAGGTGGTATGACATATACTTTCATGAAAGCACAAGGTGGTAAAATAGGTCAATCAATCTGTGAAGATGACAAACTTGATTTAGCTCTCGAACTTATGGCAAAAGCAAAAGCTAATGGTGTAAACCTCGTATTGGCTGAAGATGCTAAAGTAGGCGATGGGTTCTCTAACGATTGCAACTCTCAATATGCTGACGTAATGAATATTCCAGAAGGTTGGGAAGGTATGGATATCGGTCCAAAAACAATGGAAAAATTCGCTAACGTAATTCGCAATTCTAAAACAATCCTTTGGAACGGACCAACAGGTGTATTTGAATTTGATAATTTCTCACATGGTTCGCGTGCTGTAGCCGAAGCTATCGTAGAAGCAACAGCTAATGGAGCATTCTCACTTGTAGGTGGTGGCGACTCTGTTGCTTGTGTCAATAAATTCGGTTTGGCAGATAAAGTAAGCTACGTATCAACAGGTGGAGGTGCGCTTCTTGAAGCTATTGAAGGACGTGTGCTTCCTGGTATTGCTGCGATTAAAGGATAATAATGAAATATTTTATTTTTAGAGGCGCAAAATATTTTGCGCCTCTTTTTTTGTTGTTTGTGAAAAAATGTTTACCTTTGTGCAAAATTTAAAAACATTTACTATTATGGAAGGAAATAAAAAGAAAAGAAGAAATTGGTTATGGGTATTAATTTTATTACTCATAGTTGGTGGTTTTATTTTGTTGTTTATTCGTGGTTGTGAGGGTGATGGTAGAGAGGTAGAAGATGGTGGTACTACAATTGAAGAAGGACAAACTGTTGGTGTTGATTTTCAATCGGAAGACACGTTGGTTGTAGATTCTATAGGGTATGTAGATTCTGTAATTGAGGCAGATAGTGTTATTCAGGAGGGTGTGTCTGATGAAGAAGATGAAGAGGAAAAAGAAACATTAAAAGACGGGCAATTAGAAAAACAACGCTTAGAAGAGCAAGAACGTAAGGAACAATTGCAACGTGAAGCAGACGAAAAGCAAAAACGTCAAGAGCAATTGCAACGTGAAGCAGAGGAGCGTCGTCGTCAGCAAGAAGAGGAAGAGGTTCGTCTTGCCGAAGAGGCACGTTTGGCGGAGGAAGAACGTATGCGTCAACAAAAAGATAGTCTTGAAGAGGTTAAACGCCGTCAAGAAGAAGAACGTATAATGAGTGAGGGTATTTTGTCAGGTGAATTTTCTGTTTCATGGAATACTAAAGTGCGTTTTTCTCAAGGTAATCTTCAATATCAAGCATCTACAGATACTTGGCGTTTTGCTGCAAATCAATGGGATCATGAAGGTATGCGTAATGAACGTATTGATCCTGATTATAATGGTTGGATTGATCTTTTTGGTTGGGGAACATCTGGTTATAATAAAAAATATCCGTTTATGATTAGTACCGAATATTACGATTATGGAGCAGGACCTCGTACAATTTCAAATTCACAATATGATTGGGGTGTGTATAATGCTATTAGCAATGGAGGTAATCGTGCTAATATTTGGCGTATTATGACAAATAATGAGTGGCGTTATCTTTTCTGTAAACGAGAAAATGCCGCTAAATTATTTGCGTTTGCAACTGTCGCAGGAGTGAAGGGTATTATTGTGATGCCTGATAATTGGAAAAAGCCATCAAGTGTAAAACTACTTCTTAGTATTAATCATGGTTTGAGATATGATGCGGATAACCGTTATGTAAGTACAGATTTAAAAGCAGATAATTATGCACTGAATATTGTTTCGATAAGTGGTTGGCGTATATTAGAAGAGGCTGGTGCTGTTTTTCTTCCAGCGGCAGGTGGTCGTGATTATGCTAATGTGTTTGAAGTACAAAACTGTGGTTTTTATTGGTCGGGTACGGTTAATGGCGAAGCAGAGGCTTATATGATGGCTTTTTCGTCAGGTGATATTGTTGCCACTGATTTTGAATCTCGAGTATGTGGCTTTTCTGTTCGATTGGTTAGGGATGTTAAGGCTGAATAATACTTGTTTTTGCAAAGTATGAATATGTTAATGCTTATATAAAAAGCTCTCTTCTTACTAAATTTTGATAGGGAATCTGAGAAATGAATGATATTATGGGTACATATATTTTAGAGAATGAATATTTGCGAGTTGAAGCATCTTCGTTGGGTGCTGAATTGCAATCTGTGCGAGATAAATATACAGGTTTTGAATATCTTTGGCATGGCGATAAAGCATATTGGGCTCGCCGTTCACCTATTTTATTCCCTATTGTAGGAAAGGTGTGGAATGGGCGTATGCTTTATCAAGGAGCAGAATATTCATTAAGTCAGCATGGTTTCGCTCGTGATTGTGAATTTGAAGCAATAAATGTACTTGATTTAAATAGAAAGTTTAATTATCGATTCTCTTCATTCAATGCGATGGCCTTTCTTTTAAAATCAAATGAAAATACACGTAAAATTTATCCTTTTGATTTTGAATTATATGTAGTTTATCAACTTGAAGAACGTTCATTGAAAGTTCATTGGGTAGTGGAGAATAAAACAGATGGTGATATTTATTTTCAAATAGGAGCACATCCTGCATTTAATTATCGTGATTTTGATGCAGAAGCAGATGTTCAAGGTTATATGAAGTTTAATCGCATTGGTTCTCTTTTGCTAACACGACTTGAGTGTGGTGGATATGCTGTTGCAGAACGAGCCGATTTCGTTGTGCCTGAATCTGGTGTTGCAATCACAAAAGAGACATTTGCAGGTGATGCTCTCGTTTTCGAAAAACAGTTGAATAGTGTGGCGTTATGCGATAAACAAGGTGAGGCTTATGTCGAGCTCTCTTTTGATGCTCCAGTTGTAGGCCTTTGGTCGCCGGCTAAAGCAGGTTATGCTCCGTTTATGTGTATTGAACCTTGGTATGGTCGTTGTGATGATAGTAATTTTGAGGGAATTTATAGTCAAAAACCATATATCAATCATCTTTTGAAAGATGAAATATTTAGGTCTCAATATGTAATTCATTTCATCAAATAATTTCATTTGAAATAATTTTATTTGAAATAGGTTTATTTCAAAATTCATATGTAACTTTGCAGCGTAATTAAATCGACACATGTTGCTTGATAAAGATTTAATAGATATACGTGTAGAATCTAAAATTGAAATTCAAGATCCAGTGTTTGAATGGTGGTTGTTGAATGAATATTTATAGCATTTTTTTGGGAGAAATTGCAAAAACTCGAAAAAATAGAATAATTTATGTTTGTTAAGGGGATGTTTTTTTATGAAAAACATCCTTTTTTTTGTTTTGTAGTTTATTTAATAGCTATTGTTTGAATAAAATATTAATTTTATTTTATTTGTAATATTCTGATTATTAAAGATATTTGTAGGTAGTTAGAAAAAATTGCATTTTTTTTAAAAAAAGTTGTTGAAATATTTGGTAGATTCGAAAAAAGGTCGTATCTTTGCATCGCAATTGAGAGAGATACTTAATCAATCAAGAGAGCGACAATGGTGTGGTAGTTCAGCTGGTTAGAATACCTGCCTGTCACGCAGGGGGTCGCGGGTTCGAGTCCCGTCCATACCGCGAAAAAAAACTTACAAGAAATTGATTTTCAATCTTGTAAGTTTTTTTTATGTCCAAAAAAATGCACCAAAAATGCACCAAAAATATACCTAATTTCTTATTAATGAGGTCCTTATGGGTGTCTTTTTGTTCTATGTATTCCTGCTTTCTATTCCATTTTCTCACTTTACGCCTAACAGCACGAAATATAGTGGTGCATTTTTTCTGCCATTTTTGCTAAAAAAATGCACGAAAAAAGGAACTACCTTTGTAGTTCCCTTCTAAAAATGTTTTTCCATAAATGCTTGCCGTTGCTTATCCCCAATCGCAAAATATGGTCTCATAGCATCAAAATCTTCGTGTCCTGTATAAGTTCTAATCATTTCTTCTGTCCAACCTTTCTCTGCGCAATGCACGACAAAAGTTCTTCTCGCTGTATGTGTCGCAATGATGTCGCATATCTTAAATGTGATGTCACTTCTGTCATTTCCACAATACTCTGTTTTGCTTACCTCTCTCTCTATTCCCAACCTGCAAGCAATCTTTTTTAAGCACTTATTCATTTTCTGATTTGACTTTTTGGGAAAGAGTAGCCCATTATCACTTTTCTTGTCCTTATATTTCATATATAAACTCTTGCTGTATTCATTTAGGTAAATGGTGAGAGCGTCATTCGTCTTCTTGCTCACTAATGAAAATGATGATGGGTTATCTTTGTTGTCAAAATTGGATTTTTTTAATAAATCCAAATCACTATGCCTTAATGATGTTGCACAACAGAAACAAAATCTATCCCTTGCTAACTCCAAATCCTTTTCAAGTTCATCAAACTCACAATTGTAGAATTGGAGAAACTCTTCCCAAGTTAAATAATTGTATGCTGTTGGTCTTGCAATCTTCAATTTCTTAATCTTGTGTCCCATCACATCGTGACCATATTTCAAATATCCCTTCTCATTTGCCCATTTCAGTATTTGCTTGAAGTGTTGCATATGCTTATCGATCGTCGTATTATTATATCCTTCATTGATGAGAAAGTGTTGGTATTCGTCCAATGTCGCACTAGTTATCCTGTCCATTAGTAATTTTGGGTCCATTTTCTGAATACCGCTCTGCACGGCACTCAATTTATCAAAAGACGGGTGTTCCCAGAGTTTCTTTCTATTGATATGGCTGTTCTTTGCAGGTTTCCAATTTTCTTCCTTGCTTCTAACCTCCACATAAATCTTTGCGAATTGGTCAAATGTCAAGTTCTTAATCCTTGTGAGTTTCACACAAGGGTTGAAAAAACTCTCAATAACGAAATCTATCCATTCCTGTCTATCCTTTTTGTTCGTTATTTGCTCCAATCCTTGTTCGGTAATAATCGCTTTTTCAATGTGGCTTTCCAATTTTGCGAGTTCATCTCGGAGTTGTATGAGTTCTTGCTGTTTATCCGCACTTTCTATCTTACTAATCTTTCTTACAGAATTAGTTTTTTCGTTCCAATCTTTCGGCGAAATATACAAATTAGTCTTGCTTCCTACGCGGAAGTTTCTGGACACTGATACTCTTACAAGTATTTGGCTCTTCTTGTTTGCCTCTTGTTTCTTTGATAATTCGTATTTAATCGTCATATACTACGCACCTCCCATTTTTGATTCAATTTCTTTTTTTGAGTAATAATCTCGTCCTCCTATAGTTCTGGCTGTTAAATACCCAGACTTTTTCCATCTGTTGATGGTTGAAATACTTCTATTAAAATACTCTGCTGTCTCACGGCTGTCATACCATTCTTTCTTTTCATTTTCTCTTTTTGCTTCTGCTAGTTTCTTGTGCCACTCTTCTTCCCAAGAAAAAAATAGGGCTTTCAAATCTTCCATCTTTACAGTTATGGACAGATTTTTCTCTTCAATGTTGATACTTTTTGTCATATTTATTAAAATTAAATTTTATAAAATCAATTAGGCTTGAAATCGGACTTATCTTTTTATCCGTCAATTTCTTAACCTTGTATTATAAATATAACAAAACGCACAGAAAAATGACGAAAAAAAGCACTTTTTTTTCAAAAAGATGTCATTTTTTTGCACTTTTTATGTTTATCATATAGCGAACTCCTTCTTTAACCTTTTGACTGTGCTCTCCGATACTTCTGTGAGTTTTGCCACCTTCCTGATTGGATAGCCCGCTCTTAAAAGTTTTAATACTTCCTTGTATTCTTCTTTTTTTGTCTCAACTGGTTTGCGGTAGCCTTCTTTGCGACCGAGTCCTGATTTCCCTGTTGTAGCAATGTTTTTATCCACATAGACTTTTCTGCCCGATTGCAAGCGATAGTAGATATTTTCTCTTTCCATTTGGGCACAAACACCAAGCACCGATACCATCACAGCAAGATATGGATTCTCCTTACCATCTGCCGAGAACAATGATAATCCCTCTTTCTGAAAATAAGCGTTGATACCATTGTCTTTCAATATGCGAATAGTATCCAATACCTCCCAAACAGCACGACCACAACGAGAAAGTTCCGAGAACAAAATAACATCTAAACGATTGCTGATAGCATATTCTATACACTCCGATAGCACCGCACGCTCCTCATTGCGTTTTGCTCCTGATATATGTTCTTCAAAAATCTTACAAATAGTCATCGCATTTCTCTTTGCATAATCTGTTAGATCTATCACTTGTCTTTCGGTTGATTGTCTGTCTCCTGTTGAGGACACACGAGCGTATATTGCTACTCTGATACCTGTTGTCATAATCATATATGGGTTCATTTTAATATTGGGTTCATTTAAGTCTTGTAAGGTCATTTGAACCTATTCATTCTTGGGTTCAGTTCAAACAAAGAGTTATTTGGTCTCTTTTTACGCGTTCTTTCTTTTTGCTTGAAGTGTTTTCTGTGACGGCAAGGAAACTTATTTGTTCTGCAAAGATACATAAAATTTTTCATATACCACTGGACCACAGCGAGTTAAATTGGTCCAAAAAATAAAAAAACAGGAGGATGTCCATAAAACATACCTCCTTAATTTGAAAATCTCATTTTTTGAGCAATAAACTTATATCTTTAATTATCAGATATTTAGCAAAATAATTCATTCTAACAGTTATCTTTTTTACACTAAATACCTTATTTCTAACGAGTTTTGGACATCCACTTTATATCATTCTGTCTAACCAAACCACTCTTCCTTAATTAATTCTTGTATTTCGTAATTAAGGTTTTTGCTTTTATCGCCAGTAACCAGTGATAACATATTCCTTTGAAACTGAATACGCAAGTAATTCTCCATCCACTGATTTTTAACTTGTTTATGATCTTCAGCGTCCATCTTTGCTCTACACTCAAAGTAGTCTGCTGCATCTATTATCCAATAGTTCTCTACATCTTTATTTTCACAATTAGCATAAACCAAATCACACCTGTAATTCATCATATTTTCTACGGTAGCATCATACGAATATAACCTCGTTTGAGCACCATATTCCTTATATTCATTCCCTTTTCGGTCTATCCAAATTTCATCCAAATCTCCTTCAAATGAACCGTGGTGTATTGCCTCAAATAAACATTTGCCAAATATTTCTTCCACTACATATTCTAGTAATCGTTCCTCTGAAAAGGGTTTATGTTTTAATTCATCATCTTTAATTCTGAAACCATAAATGTATTTACTCTCTGACATACAGAGCGGTTTGTTAAACAAAATCTGATAGCATAAACTATCTTTCTTTTCTATTCTATCCATTTTACTAAATTCTATTATATACAATATTTATGGGTAGGGGTGTCGTTAGGCACACAAATAGATATGAGATTAAGCGTTTGATAAAAAATAATAATAATTATTTTTTTGAACACCTTTTACTATATAGAAAATGCAGTAGGTAAGAAATAAAAAATGTATGTAAGGGCGATAGCCCGTAAGACCATTCTTACCTCACCGATAGGAGCATATTATCCTTTACCCTATATAGATACTAATCATACCTCTTTATCTACTAACCTTTACCTGTTATACTTTCCTCTCTTATATCCTATTAACAGAAATCATCTTATACTAATAATCTAATCCTATTCTCTCTATTAAAGAATATCTGTAAGGCGTAGCCTGTAAGATATTCTTTCCTTATCCGTAAGGAGAACATAACATACTTTACCCTATATCATATTATCCTTTAAATTATCATACTTACTATCCTATCATCTTTCCTATAATATCCTATTAACAGACATCTTCTTATTCATATATCTAATCATATCCACTCTATTAAAGAATATCTGTAAGGCGTAGCCTGCAAGATATTCTTTCCTTGTCCGTAAGGACAATCACCTATATTCATATTTTATCTTAACTACAATTAATTCATTTATTTATAAATGTTTATAATCTAAAGTCAGTTTTTGATTGTTTTTTCTTTTCTTATATTTTTAGTTAATACCTTATTTTATAAAACACCTTATTATTAGATAGTTAAGTTATTAACTATAATAACTTCATTTATTTATAAATGTTTG
Organism: Candidatus Aphodosoma sp.; assembly: GCA_045614825.1. GTDB lineage: Bacteria > Bacteroidota > Bacteroidia > Bacteroidales > Paludibacteraceae > Aphodosoma. Next base: position 79,317 of record JAZLDO010000178.1, read on the forward strand.
TAATATAAAATCAGTTTTTGATTGTTTAACCGTATAATCTGGCTTTTATCTTTTTTTCTCTTTCAATGGTTTCTATATATTCTTCACCATATAAATCTATCATTAACCTATCTATTTCTGACAGCAAGTTGTCATTATCTTTATTATCTATATCTTGACAATCTGTTATCTCAACCGATTTTGTTATTTCATTAACAATTATCTTCTCATCCTTCTTATTTATATATTTCTTTATAGTATTGATAGATTTACCGATAATCTTACTATTTTTCTTCCAACTTAACTCTGGGTTATATAATCTCTTAATTTTATCTTCTATACTTTCGCAATTTTCTTGCTTCCATTGAATTAGTCTTTTTTCACATACTCCAATAATCTCACAATTTTCTTCATTTTTCAAATCAGGATTATACTTTTCTGCAATCTCCTTATCTGTAAGTTCCTTTTGAACTTGTCTTGCAAGTCTAATTCTCTCCGATTTTCTTGCCTTCCCAATTGCTCCGTTTTTATATATCTCATTAGGTGTGGCGATTTTTCGTGAATCTATGAATTTAGATTTATCTACCTTTTCTATATCTTTCTTCATTATCCACTCAACAACCTCATCTATAATTGGTTCTGTTTTGCGGTATGTTATTTCTAATCCACGATAAAAAGATATATGCCAGAATGTATAATGTAGAATATAATATTTCATCGCATTTGCATTATCTATACCATCTGCTCTTAAAAATGAAGCATATGAACGGATACACTTCCTATATTTTTTCTTCATATTGTTGATATGAATTCTTTTCCCCCCTTTACATCTCGGATGAAAAACTAACCATCTACCATCATTGACAGCAACTTTATATTTTTCTTTTGGGGTCTCATATCGTCCATTAATATCTACAACGATACGCTGACTGTAACATACACTCCGTTGATAGTTGAGGGCATTATAGAAGTCCTTATGTTCTCTCAACAGATACTTTAACCATTTATTATCATTCATCATAATACAATAAAAAACACCCATCACTCTACTAAGGCATCCACTCCCTTTCAAGTAACAGGTGTATATTTATTTCTTATGTATTATTTTCTTTCAGTCTATTGTGGATGGCAACCATCAGAAAATCGTATTAATCATTCTTTATATTATTTATGTGTAACTCCATTACAATATAAATATAACAAAAAATAAAAAAAATATAATTCGGGTGAAATATTGTCAGTTATGCTGGAGGATATATCACATAAATATTTATATAAGAAAATAATAATTATTATTATCATATGGGTATATTGAAGGTAAAAATTAGAGCACAGCGTATAAGATACGAAGTGATGAAAGTGACATTTGAAAAAAGCGACTTACTAAAAGCGAAGAGATGGAAATGGGACGATAAAGGCTCCCTTTATTTCACGGATAACAAATTGGATATAATAAGAGATTATGAAGCATTTGATACCACGGTCGCAGGCTCGGCTATCCATCCTATAAGAGATATAGACTATGAGTTGGGCAACATAAAGGGTGTAATAGCAAAGCATAATATGCTATCTGCTATAAATCATCCTATATTGATGACTATCAGGGATATTAATAACGGCGATGGTATGACGCTCCTGAACGCTGATATGTATTATGATGATAATTCTATATTTGAATATACCATAGAGATTGGCGATCGCGAACTGTTTGATGCCTCGCTATTTGAGATTATAACTATCAGTTGCCCCATTACTGGCGAAGAACATATCGTTGAGATGAGATATGATGGAAAGAAAATGAAAGGCGGAGAGGAGGGATTACCATATAGAGGAGAACCTTTGAGCAGAAAGAGTATGCTTACTGTCCCAAAAGACTATGCCGATGCTCTGGGTCTGGGAGAGAATAAGAAACTGGATAACATATTAAGATTTGAGGACTTTATGAATGAGAATATGAATGACGGTAAGAAACCTATCAATAAGGTCAAGTCGGTGAAGGACTTTATGCAGATCAGCGAGGATTATATCCACTCCTTCATCAACGAACACGAACCTGATCACGAACCCGAAGAAGAATAATTACCTTTTATACAATAAAACTATCTTCACAGCAATAGACCATCCTTCAAAAGAGGGTGGTTTATTTGTTTTATACCCCTCTGTAAAATATTTTTGATTTTTTCAATATTTTGTGTAAATAAATTTGGTCATGTCAATTTTTTGCATTACTATTGTATTGTAAATTAAAAACACGAAAAAATCAGCAATTATAAAAAATAATTATTATTTTGTGAAAAAAAGTTGCTAAAAAATTTGGTTATATCAATTTTTTTCATTATCTTTGTAATGTAACTTAGAGATGTAGTTTCCCACTGAAACCGATTAAGCGATAAGTCGGCGACAATGAAAAATAAATGGATCGCGAGTCATTTATTGGAGACTAAATCTATTCTATGGGCATATCGCACCCGTAGAAGCATTCCCAAAAAAAATATAATTATATGAAATCTGGGCTGAATAGCCCCGACAGGGAGAACTATATCTTGCTGTTAGGGAGAACTACACCCAATTCATAACGGGGATGAAAATATCTAATAAAAAAGTTTGAGTTTTATATAGTTATTAATCAGCAAGTTAAATAAATCAAGTAAAAATAATTAAAAAAAAATTGTAAAAAAACGAAAAATCGTTCAATCCTTTGTTATATTTTATATGAGGATTTTTCAAAGGGAAGAATAAAAGTAAATATTAATAAATTAGAAGTTGCGCCCGACACGGATTTAGGGATTTTATTATGAATAATTTAACAGAAAAAGAATTTACTTTACAACAAGTATTAAATGATGAAATTGAATTTACTAACCCATTAGATACATTCTTTATACTAACGGATTGTTATGACAAAAACCGTGAGAGATATGCAGAAATACTTAATAATGAAGATGTTAAAGAAAGAGAAATATTTTTATTTCAATGTTTATTATTGGATAAAAAATTAGCAAACCTAATTATATCATATACAGATAAGATTTTAGAAGATATAATGAATTCGGAATGTATTTACGAACAATTAGAAGCATTACAAATAGAAGATATTAGCCGTATAAGAACACAAATATTTAACAATAACGCAAGAACATCTGATGAATTGAATTTAATGATGTCGCGATATACTGTAACATTTCCAATTAAACACATCCACAAAATAAACTAAAAAAATAATTAGAAGTTGCGCCCGACACGAATTAAGGGATAAAAAAATGTTATTTCAAAAAATAAAAGATTTTGTTGCAAGTGACGCTATTCCAGCTACAAAAAGTGAATTTGAAAAAGTAGTTAAAGATTTCTATGAAAGTGGGCAACCATATAGATTTGTCAAAGTTAAATATAGAAGTAAAGAATATATACTTGCTGTCATAAATTGGGGTAATGATAAAATAGTTGATGTTGAAGCGATAATGGCGAATGAAGGAACAACTAATTTTTTCAATATATGGGGTGAAGTAGTAAATGAAAATAAAAATCTCCGCAAAAAGTTTCTCTACATTGAGGGTGAGAACAGGATGGATGCTTATATGCAAGCGGCGAATTATTTTACAGGTAAGAGTATTATGCTATCAACTAAATGTGAAACAGCAAAGAATTTCATTGAAATTGTCGGTAAAGTAGAAAATGACGAAATGACTATATCTGCTTAACTATCAGGGTGTTAGAGATTGAACCCTCTGACATTCACAAAATTAAAAACTAATAAAAAAATAAATAATATGGTAAATAAATTAAATCAGGTAGTCAGCGAAGAAGTAGTAACTGCTATCAAAGAAGAAAACAAAATTTCAGAAATCAATTTACAAAAAGTATTGCTTGGAGAATTTTATGGTGAACTTAATTATCCAGACGATTTGAATAGATTAAATCTTTTAACTGGGTTTTACAACGAACTCCAAAATAAAAAAAGGGATGTATCATCATCTAATGATATTGAATATTTTCATATATGTGTGGGTATGTATGAAATATTACCAAAAATGATAAAGTGTGTTGATAAACTCTTGAAAAAAGCAAAAGAAGAAAACTCACCCAACAAATATTTTTATATGAATTACAAGAATGTTCTTAAAAAAGATTTTAAAAGAGTAAGAGAATGGATGTTATGTGCATCGCAATTTTATTTTAAGACAATTAAGTTTTAACAATTAAATAAAGGAGGATATATTATGGAAAAAATCAATTTATTAGATTTCTTGACACCAGGTGACAAAATCTACACAGGTGGACAAGTTTATGAAGTAACAAAAAATGATAAGGTGCTATCAACTGACGGTGAAGTAGAGAAAGAAGAAAAAGAGAAAGATTAAATAGATTTGTGGGGATTACCAACCCTCACACATTTCACAAAAAAAAAGTTGTTAATAATAATTATTTTTATAATTTATCCACTTTTCAAATAATAGGAAAAACTATTTTATATGACAGCCACTATTTGGTGGCTGTTTTTTTTGCAAAAAAAAATAAAAATTTTTTTTTTATTTTTATAAGTTATTCTTTTTCCAAAACAATACAAAAATTTGACGATTTTATCAAAGAGGGATAGTGGGGTCAAAAAAATCTTAATTACCTACATTTAATTTCAATTTTTTTTAGTAATTTTGCGGACCTATAGAGTCTGATTTCAAAGGCGATTAAAGATGTAGTTTTATCTGGAGGTTAAGATAATGGATACATCTGTTTTGTTGAAGATTTAATAGCAAAATAATTCACAATAAAATACTCTAAAAGCCAACCGATAAATTGGTAAGAACCTATAAGTCTCACGAATATGGAAATGCCTAAACAGTTTGATAACAGACACCAAAAATCAAATTAATAATTCAAAATAAGATTATGAAAATAGAACTATATTCAATACCATTAAAATGGAGTAAATTGATAAATTTACTCCATTTTTTATAAAATACATAAATCTATTGTCCACCTTAAATGACATTTTACATTTCATCTTCAATATCTTGTAAATTTATTTTCTCTCCAGTATATAAGTCTTCATCAATTATTGGTTTTTCTGTAAAAGCATCTAATACCAAATAATGATTCGTTGGTGAATCTTCAAGATTATTAATATATGGAAAAATTTTTAGTAAGTCATTTTTAATTAACATATATCCTTCTAATTCAATATCTTCTTCAAAAATACTTATGATAATAATTTTATTATCAAGGTAAATTACTTTTCCTTTTGATATTAGTTGTTTTGGTAAAAATGAATACTCATCCGAATTTTTTAATACAAACATATATTCTGAATTAAGTAATATTTCTTTTTTCATACTGTCTTAATTTATATCATTATCTATATAAAAAACAAATAAATATTGTTGAGAATTACAAATAAACTCAATACTCTAATGCTTTGTCTGTGCAATAGTAATTGCACAAATCACCTTTGCTCCCAATTCTTCTAGTATCTGTTTTTCTCGTTCTAGACTAATACCAGTTGTTCGCACATCATCAAATAACACGACATATTTTCCTCTAAAAAAATAATTATCATAAGTAACTCTACGGGTACCAGTTCCACCATCATGTTTTGAATTACCATCTTCTATAACACGAATATAAGAGAATGCATTTCCCATATTTAAATCATTACATATTATTTCTGAAAATTCTTTATATCGTGCTTCTGTCTTTTGTTGAGTTGAAGCAGTTAAACATACAAAGGTTAAATACTGTGTTTTTGACCCAAATGTTGACTGAAGTAAATTTTTTACCAAACATATAACAGTCTGCAAGGATTCTTTATGTTCCCAACTTGACACATTCTTATTTGGATCATTTTTAAAGTTCCACACAATCTTCCATGCATTACGAATAGATTGTGTGGCATTATCTTTATATAAATGATATGGATAATATTCATAAAAATATTTATGTTTTATACTACTATTTTTATGAGTTTCCCAAGAAGAAACACAAGTTGGTAGTGTATTAATTAAATTACGAATTTCTGCTTCCCTTCTTAATCTTTCTTGTTCTTCCGCCTTTCTTTTTCTTTCTGCTGCTTCTTGTTCTGCCTTTCTTTTTGCTTCTTTTTCTGCTTCTATTTTTCTTCTATATGCAATATTATATTTTTGTTCATCTTTTTCATAACTATCTTCATGAGATAATAAAACATCTACTTTATCTTCTGTTATATCATGATCATATATACAAGTCTTTTGTATGTTCCAATGATATTTAAAATAATATTTTGTTGCTTCTGGGTATTTTTTTACAAAAATTAGAACTTTTTGCCTTTTGCTATCTTTTAAATTTCGTTCATTTTCCTCTCTTATTCGACGGCGTTCCTCTTCATACCTACACCGTGCCTCTTCTTCTCTTGCTTCTTCTATTAAACTAGCAATATAATAACCAAGGGGTATCCCCCCAACTATGCAAATAAGAGACAACAAAGGTGCCGATTCCATAAGAGCAAAACCCAGAAACATTCCGACTATCCAGCCAATAAATCCACACAAACCTTTCATATAATTATCTAATTAAAGTTAATATTTCTCTTGGATGAATAATAGCATGTTTATATCCAGATTTAATTAATTCTGTCTTTTCTTTAGTCCCCCAAAAACATGCTATACTTTCTATATTAGCAGCATTTGATGCTTGTATATCAATTACCCTATCTCCAAAACTAACTACATTTTCTGCATTTTCATTCATTAACTCTAATGCCTTTAACATTGGAGCAGCATGCGGTTTTATAGGTTTAGCATCATGATAACCAACAATATATTGAACAGGTATTCTATAATATTCAACTATTTTCTCAATATATGGACGAGGAGAGGTACTTACTATTGCTGTTTTAATATTATATTTTTTTATAATATCAAAAATTTCTTGAATACCATCATACAATTTAGTATTAGGAATTAAATTATATGCTTCTTGCCAATTGCGTTTATGGCGAGCATCTTCTAAACATGTAGTATCTACTAATGTTAGGTCCAAATCAAAAATAATACTTTTCATTTTTTTATATGTAAATATAATTGCAAAGATATAATTTTATTTTTGTCTATACAAATGATAATAAAAAAATAATCAGTTATTTTTTTATTAAATAAATATTTTATATCTTTGCACTATAATATTAATAATCAAAATAATCTAACTATGTCATTATCTACATTACAATTATTTACATTTTTGCAATTACCTAAAATTGGTGAAAAAAAAATATTGACTCTTGGTGAATATGCCTTAAATAAAAATTTATCATTAGATACTACAAATGATTTATTATTATATATCAATAATTGTATTGATAAAAAAATAATTTCTGGCATTAAAGAAAAATTTACTGTTAGTGACATTATATCCGCAGAAACAAAAGCAAAACGAATATTTGATAAATCAGAAAATCTAGGTATTTCTATTATATCAATTTTTGATGAAATATATCCATCAAATTTAAGACATATTGTTGATGAAAAAGGGAAAAATAATTCTCCTATTTTTTTACACATAAAAGGTGATCCATTAAAATTATCTCATAAATATGGAATTGCAGTTATAGGAACTAGAGAAATTACACCAGAAGGAGAACAAGCAGGATTATTATTCTCTAAAATGTTTGCAGAAGCAAATTTTAATATTATTTCTGGTCTTGCTATAGGATGTGATACTACTGCTCATAAAGGAGCATTAAACGCAAATGGACTAACAACAGCATTTCTTGCAGGAGGATTAGATTTACCAATATATCCAAAAGAAAATACTGCATTGGCACAAGAAATTATAGATAGAGGAGGTCTTTTAGTATCTGAATATCCTGTTGGAGACCCAATTTTAGCAAATAAATTTGTGGCACGAGATAGATTGCAAAGTGGTTTAGCAGATGCCACATTAGTTATACAGACAGGAATCAAAGGAGGTACAATGCATGCAGTTAATGCTACTATTGTAAATAAAAAACCTTTATATGCTGTGCAATATAAAGGTAGTATTTTACAACATGAGAAAGTCCAAGGTAATATTAAATTATGTAATGATAATCATGCACAACCATTGACTAGTAAAAATATAGAAGATACAATAGTAAAATTAAAAGAGGAAATAAATTCAAAAAAACAAAAAAATATACAAGGACAAGAAGACTCTCAAAAAGACATAAAAAGTCAAACCATAATCGAACAATCATTATTTTAAAATAAACGAATATGATAGTTAAAGAAATTTGGGATATTCACACAAAATTTGATGAAACATATTGTCAAATAAAAGAATTTTTAATACAAAATTTATTTTATAAAGACGATATTGAATTTTTAGGAATATATTCAAAAGAATGTTATATTGAGGAAGATAATACAATATTATTTAATTTTGTCGTAAGAGTGAAATCATCTACAATTTATAATACCAAAGATGATTCTTATGTTAATTTATTATTACAAAATATAAGTATAAAATTATCTCCCTCTATTTTTGTACATCATAAAGAAGTTCCTTTAATGGGTTTACATTTGAAGAAATCATTTTTATATCATAATTATCATGGCGATTGTGCATTAATAGATGCTATCAATTATAAACATGAATTATTATTAAAAATAAATAAAAATGATTTTGATAATCACACATATTATTCTTTTAATCAAATTGATATAAAAATTGATGATGAGTTTGGAAAAATTGCTGCTGATGAGTTTAAATTAGATCATATTGATATTAATAATATTTCAGAATCACTTTTATTAGAGACATTTGATATTGCAGGAATTTCATATCATGCACCACACACAAATACATCAAATACAATCCATTGTATATTATATGCAGAAACAGAAAATCCACACGACATATATGCAATAAAACTTTATCGTTGGATTCCAAACATTAAAGAATCAAGAAAAAAATTAAAGAATGATTTAATTTTTGACCTTGCATATATATCAAAAAGAAATAATAGAGAATTACATAATTATATGATTGAAACAAATTCAAGAGTTTTATTTGGAACATTAAAAAATGGAAATATTAAAATTCTTGGAGGAATAAAAGAATTTGTTACATCTCCTTACTTGTCACAGTATAATGTTCCTAACTGGGTTTTAAATATAATTTGATATTACAGCATTATGTTAGAATTTCTTAGAAAATTTTTCGATTATCAAGGATATCAGGAAGTTATGAATGAATATGAGAATTTAAAAAACTCTTATTCAGATGGTTTTTATTATTATATAAACGAAAACCAATTAACTTTAGATACATATCAAACTAAAAATCAAGTTGTTTCTAGTGCAGCAATTATAAAATCATATGATAGTAAAATTAAAGAATATAACGAAATAAGAATAAAATATAAAGAAGGATTAAGGTTATTTTGCTGGCATAATAATATTAGATTAGAAAACTTTGATTACATTAAATATGGATCACAATTTAATAAAATCAAAGAATATCATTTTGCATATATTTCATTCAATGAAATCAAAAATAAAAATCCGTTTGCCTTTAAACGAATTTTCAAATCCGTTGAAAATTATGATATGTATGCAATAAATGATATCATATTTAATAAGTTTGAAGTTGAATCTTTAAATGCTGCGTTAGAAAGAATTAATAACATATATAATCAATATAAAGCAGAGTGTAAATATTTATTTGTTGAAGAAAATATAAATGGATACGAACAAGCATCAAAATATTTGCAAAAGTATTTAAGTATAGATGAATTAAAAATATTCTATAACGAAGAAAGATTAAAAAAATATCATGATATTTTAACTGAATATAATAATATATTGAAGTTCTTTTATAATGCTGTATGCGCATTATTTGGGGATAATATTACTGATTGTATTCAAACAAAAGAAAAAATTATATCTTCAAAAGAAGAAA
>JAZLDO010000179.1:0-6199 GCA_045614825.1 Candidatus Aphodosoma sp.
TATCTCTTATTTTAACAAGAGCATTATATTCACGTTTAAAACCATTGACAAATGTTTTGCCTTTCTTTTTTTCTTGTGTAATATAACTATTTATATTACTTTCAAGCTCGAACAGTAGTTTGTCATACGTAATATTGAAAACTTTAGATAATAAGCGAATATTAGATTTAACTTTCCAGGTGACACCACCATTTTCAACCACAAAGGAGAGGTATTCTTCCATAATTCCATCAAGCAAAGTGGTTTTATCTATTTTATTTTGTTCTGCTTGATAAATAGTAAAATCCAACTCTTTCCGTGTAAATTTACCATCATTTAATAATCCGCAAATCAAGTCATTTAGATTCTTTTTCATTGTTTTTTTTCTCTTAATATTTCTTGTACAAAATTTAAACAATTTTGGAGTTCAGAAAAGTGAGTATATTCATTGTTTTTATGGGCATTGTAGTAGCTACTGCTGATATTGCATTTTTAGAGCTACTACATCGGTCTTACCACCGCCGACCATTTGGTAATCGTATTTGTCTAATTTTCCCATTTTAATTTTGGGCATATAGCAGTAATGTTCTTTCCATTGGCTATACCTTTCCATGTCCAAGTGCGATTGTAATCCCAATATTCAGAATATTTTGAATATGATGCTTTCATAATTTCTGCCACATTGATTGGGCTTCTAAATTGATTAACCAAATCATAAACAGAAAAATTTCCATCACCAGAAAGTGAACTATCATGAAGAGTATAGCAATTGTTTATAGAACATTCGCCACTATAATAACCAACAATACCACTATCTTCAACACCATTGTTGATTATACCTTGTGAATAGCACGCAATGATTTGACTTTCCCATCCATAACTTGCACCAACAATACCACCTACATATTTTGTTGAACTTGTCGTTTCAAACACAGCATTCGCTTTAGAAGCTGTCAACTTAGAAGAGTATATCTGACCTATTAAGCCACCAAAATTTTCACCATTTGTTGCTATTGCCGTAATAATGCCTTCAAACGATATTTTATCAATATTTTGTTCGCTGACATAGCCAATGACACCACCAACAGTATTAGAACCAGCTATACTGACACTTACATGAACATCAGATACCAAACTTGTAGATTCAGACAAGACATTAGCTATAGCACCACCAACATATTTTGCACCTATGATAGCATTAGAAGAGGTAGTAGATGATACAGAACATGACGAAATATTGGCACCTATAGTAGAAAATTCGGCACCATTTAATAATCCCACTAATCCTCCAACATAGTCATTTCCCACAATAGAGTTAGCCTTAGTCAGTGTTATATGACAATTGGTAATAGTTCCATAGCACGCACCAGCAATTGCGCCTATATAGTTCCGTGTAGGGAAATTGATATTAACACCTTGTAGAGTGAGATTTTTAACAATAGCATCTTTAGTAATTTCAGAAAAAAGTCCTATCTTATCATTTGTTATATACTGGCTGATATTTAGATTGTAGATAGTATGATTATTTCCATCGAATGTAGTATTTAGGGGAATAGGAATCCAAGGAAATCCGTCCATATCAATATCAGCAACTAACTTGAAATGCGCATGAGGATAGTCCTTTATTTTAGATAAGGATGCCGCTGTTTTAATTTGATAAGGGTCGTGTGCCACACCATTGCCACCAACAAAATCGCCATTATTGTCAGAAGGATCATCTCCTTTAGGAGTTGTCACTTGCACCTCTTGTCCGTAACCTACGCCCTGAGAATTTATAGCATACGCACGAACATAGACAACAGTATTTACTAATGAACAATAGATTTTACTATTAAAGCGTAAATTTTCTATTGTTTGACCTAAATCGGTGTGTTCGTTGTCGATAGTAGGATGAGGATCATAACTCCAACAGTGTCCATACTGAGTAACTATTTCACCTCCAGTACTTGATATATTTCCACCTATTGAAAATGAATTAGCAGTGATATCAGTAGCATCTTGTGTCTCTACCGTAGGTTTTGCTATTTCGGCCTTTTGCATTATGATTCGCAAAACAACATTACCTGATGTTTTTCCTGTGTAATTAATAATAATTGTTTTATCATAACTGCCATATCCCACGATAGAACGGTCAACCGAAGCCGTAATATTCAATTGATTATTAGCTTGTATAGTTCCATTAGTTTGAGACAATTTTAGCCATTCAATATTATTTACAATGTTGAAATCATATTTAGTTGCAGTAGAATTTTGCAATGAGAATGACAATGTGGCATTATTATCTCCGAAATCCAAAATAGATGTAGAGACATTAAATGCTTCGGATGCCTCCAATTGTATATCTTTTGATATAGCTTGGCCAGCCAAGACCTCTACAGAAGCAGATTGGTCCATATAACCTATTTTAGTAAAAGTAAGAGTATAAGTGCCAGGAGTTAAATTATCAAAAGTATATCGACCGTTAGCATCTGTAAAGACAGTATTACCAGAAGGAGATAAAGCAACTTGGCAGTTTTCAATTGTCAAGACGGTAGTATAATCTTTCACTATACCAGATATGCTACCCGTAATATCTACAATATCTCTTGCGCATGCAGAGCATAGACACAAGATGATAAAAGCAAAACTAATGTTATATAATCCTTTCATTATCACAATTTTATCAAAGTAGTTTAAAATTGATATATTAATCCAAATCCCATGTCATAGGTATTAGAAATAGGATTGAATATTGGTGTTGGTTGCATAGAGATATACCCATTTTGTCGCTTAACCACCACCCTTCTTGCGCCTTTTGCAGCAAAAGCATCGATAATGTTCCACACCCAAATACCAGCAGTAACACCCAAACAGATATTTCGTCCAGTAGCCCAATTGTTGGCACGAGTAGAATACTGCAGAGCATATTGTGGTTGTTGTTTAACTTTAGCAGCATAAGCCGCACGCGTGCTTTCGCATAAAACAATTCCCGTTATGCCTGCTACATCAGCTACAAGAAAAGATACACCTTTGGCTATATCACCTTTCAGAAATTGACCAGCGCCAGGAATTATCGAAGCAAAACCAGCAGCTCCATAGCGTGTAGTTGTAGTTATGTTGTCGTAGTAACTACCTCCATATATATTTTGATTAGCTACGGTATATAATATGCTCACAAAATAGACTCCATTTTTTTGCATCCAATACTCATCAATAGTACGACATAGCATATTAATTTTTCTGCCATTTTCGACTACTTCCATTGTAAAATCATCAACTTGAGTACTCTTATATGACATTTTTGCATTACCACCACTACGTTCATTATAGGTTTGAGTAGTGGTCATTTGCATTTGTTGTTTTAATACACTATTGATTTCTAAGCCCCGTTCACGTTCTAAATGATTGGCTAAATCAACAGCACACGCTTGACGAGCAGCTTCTAAAGAGCTACCACTACCTTCGGCTTTAACAAAAATATAATTACCAGATTTAGCTGTTGGTAATTGCTTAGTCATCCATTGAGGACGCAATCTGTCGGAGCGATTGACCGATTGCGCCATCAATATAGAACATATTATCAAAAATGCTAAAAGAAAATAGCGTTTCATACTATTTTAATAAAAAAATTAATAAGTTGGTACAGGAGGAGGAACGCTACCAGGGTTATAAGTAACAAAAATATTTTTCAACTCAGGTAAACTGCCAGCAGTCATCCAATTAGCTAAACCTTCACGCCATATATAGGTATTCATTGTGATTTGTCCTGCATTAGCCATATTGCTGAGTTGTTGGATAGAGACAGGTCCAAATTGGTTGTTGCCAATAGCATAATAATATATAGCTTGATTATTGCTGGCTTGTTGAGTTTGTTGAGCTTCTATTTTTGCAATATCTCGTTCGTTTTGACGATCAAGATTTTCTTGTTCCATCTCATTTTCATACTCAGCTTTTGTTTTATTGCCTTTCAAGCGGTCGTACTCATCCCAAGTTTCTTGCATATCTTCAATGAATTTAGCACGATTTTGGAGGATTCGTTGACCCTGTTCTTCAATAGCACCAATTACCCCAGCTCGGTCGTATTTAACACAAACTTCATATTTGTACTGTTTAGTCTTGCTATTGTACAATTTGCGAGAATCCAAAACAGTTGCACCCACAACAGCACCTTTTGCTAAAGCGATTAAATTTTCTCTAACACTTTGGTCAATATGCATACTTTCATTCACAACTTTTTGATCGTTATAATCTTCAATGGCATATTTAATATATGTCTCGATTTGTTGTTGTAAATTAGCAACAGCTTGAGAGCGTGCAATATTTAAAGCTAATTGTTCTTTAGGCGAAACACCGATACCATAACCACGAATCTCACCATAAGGAGGATTTTGAGCAGCCTTTTGAATAGGCGACATTTCTTGTACAGTAAATCCCTCTTCATCAGTTGTAGGTACAACAGGAGGTTGTGGCAACTGAGGTTGCTGTTGTACTCCTATATAATTAGGATAAGGTTGTTGCACTTGTTGATTAGCCGCTTTTTTAGATGCACAAGAAGTTGCACCTAATGCACATGCGATAAGCACAATAATAAAAAGTTTATTTTTCATAATGGTAAAAAATTTATTTGTTTATAATTTTATTTGTTAAATAGTAATTTTATCTAATTTAATTGGTAATTCCATATAAATCACACCAATATTTAGACTCAACTGGACGAACTTTATATTCTTCACTATAAAGTTTGTTTTCTTTCTTTGTTTCAAGATTACGATTTAATACCTGCGCCATTGTAATAATAGCTTCATGCACTTTTTTGTTAAAGATCATCAAATCATACGAAACAGTTATAAGTAAAACATTTGCTCCTGTTTTTGTCTTTAAATATCTAGATATATTCTGTTTTCCTACTTTTGGTTGTACTTGATGACAATCTGTTTTCAAGCCACAAGTATCTTCAAGCGTTCTACTAAAGTCATCAAATAATTGTTTTACTTTTTCCATATCATTAGGTATTGGTTCTGGAAAATCAAATGAAGTTTCACCTTTTTCACCACCAAGTTCGAAATGGAAATCATACTCTGAATTTTTCACTATTTGCTCGCCAGCAACAATAACAATCCAATCTTTTTCACTTCTGTTGCGAGTTATATCATCTATATATTTTTGAAAAAATGGATGCGATTTACTATCGTCAGTGATAGTATAAAGATTACATCTTTTATCAGGATCAGAGTGAGTACGTGAGAATTTCTCATTTGCTACATAATTGAACCCTCCTAATTGAGCAAGATGCCAATCAAAAAAACTTAATCCATTATCACCTATACCAATAGGATTCACAATTGTAACACTTGAATTTCGGTCGATGCAACATCCATATTCATTATTAATATAAAATTGATTGACCACTAACATATCATTTTTGGGTCCTTGATTAATTGCGGCAGCTAAATTTTTCAAGCGCAAATTATTTGATGATTTTATAGCCTTAATAGTTTCTGTTTCTGATAATCCTAAAGACATTTTTAAGTCACCAAGACTTAAATTTTGTGCAGGCCAAAATAGATTACCTCGTTTAATACTTTTGACCAACATATATTCATTAATTTTGTGCACATTCTCTTTTAGTTCTGCCGTTTCGGCATCTTCAGCCATTACATCCGAGAATGCAGAGCCGATGAGACCAGCAGGTACGGCGAAGATAGCAATACCGAGAATACCGATGATAGTGGCAATTAGACGGCCGACAAATGTGATAGGAGGAGTGTCGGCAAAATTGCCTGGGTCGCCAATATATTGAGCAAAAGCCCAAACTACAGAAGTCCAACCATTAGCATAGACTTCAGGTTGTGCTTCGTGCTCTACAAAAAACAATATAAATGACAAAATTAATGTAATGATAGTAAGAAATTGGAGCGAAACTATCATTTCGTCTTTCTTTGAACGGATTGCGCGTGACAAGATATTGAAAGCTTTCATATAGCGGAATATACGCAAGAGGCGAGCAATACGCAAAGCCTTGAGGGCAACATATGGCACAGGCATAAAGAAATGGAAATAGAAAGGATAGGTAGATAGAATATCAATCATGCCGTAGAATGAACAACAATATTTGATTCTACCCCAAAAGCCTTTGTATTTGTCATCAATCAAGTCGGCACACCAAATACGTAAAGTGACTTCAATAGTGAAAAATATTGTGGTGAATATATCAACAAAATGCAATATTTCGCCATATTGC
>JAZLDO010000180.1:0-4979 GCA_045614825.1 Candidatus Aphodosoma sp.
AATCGCACACCAAGATGAGTTAATCGCATCTTTTGAAAAATGGTATGATGCACGTCTATCAATGGACCAAAGCAAAATGCAACTATATGATTGGTGTCAAGAGTTATACGAAAACCAAACCGCTGTATTCATTATAAAGCTCGCAACAATCATTTCCCACTTCTATTATTACGAATTCAATTAACGCCATGATACTACAAACTGCCAAAACAGCAAAATTCAAAAATACATAAATAGCCAATATGTCAAAATGGCACGCAATTTTGTCAAGATATCATTATTTTGCATTTGGCTCACTAATTGAAATAACACATTATAGTATTAATACCATAAAAACATATAACTCATGACAAAAAGAGAACACCTAAAACAAGAATTAGAAAACCTTATTAATGGATTAATATATAATCCTAGAGATTGTTCATTTGATAGATATATAGCCTTTTCCGTGCACCAATCACAAGGACTCAACATAGAAGATTTCGAAATTATTTTCCAAATTGATCCCGAAGAATATTATACTACTATAGACGTAGCAACAGGAGAAGAAACACATTTTATGGATATTGAAGTGTATTGCATATATCAAACTCGTTTACTTCAAGAAGAAACAGTTACCAAAGAAGAAATGATTGACTTTATTTATCCTCATACATCTGCTGACTCAATAGATGAAACAATAGATAAGCTAATTGATTTAGTCGAAACCGAAATTCAAAAACTCACACAATGGAATAGCGAAAACACTGTTGAAATCTCTATACTCGATCTCCCATACATTCCACTCAAAAATCCATTTACAGACGAAGAAGAATATAAATTTAATGAGTTCGGTATATATCCAATAATTCCAAACGAAGAACCCATCATCCTCTTCGATGAAGACGGAAATCGTATAAAATATTAAAAGCACACAAAAAGAAACAGCCTTATCTCACAAAAGATAAGGCTTTTTTCATATCCCCACATCCCATCCCCAAAAACACCACATATCCACTAATAAACCCCAAAAACAAAACTTTCACCCAACTACTTGAAAACCCCATAACAAACACTATATTTGTATTATAACAAACACCACTAACCCTAATCTCTATACAATATATATGCACATCAAAGTAAACATTCAATTATTAATTCAAAACATCAAGAACCTATGGCAAAAATCGAAACCATCTCAGTAGTCGACGGCATCTCAGGCAAGCTCGACAAAAACGAAAACCTCGTTTTCTCTAAACGCTTCGGACAAACCTATGCATGGGAAATGACCCCATCTAACCTCGAACCAACCGCAGCACAAATCGCAGTACGAACTCGCTTCTCAACCGCCGCAACCAAAGCAGCCGAAGATATGGCTGATCCTGAAAAGAAAATGGAATGGCAAGAAATCGCAGATGCCTCTAATGGCAAGTGGAAAACCGCTCGTGGCGCAGCCTTCGCTAGCTACTACCAAGAAACCTCAGATGTTGAGTAACCCACCAACCCAAAAGAGAGGATGTGTCTATTTTTTTTTGACACACCCTCTCTCTCTTTATTGACACATCTTCGTATCTTGCTCTGTTGTACTACATGGCACTTTTATTTCAATAGTGAGTGGAACCTCATTAAATGTATTTTCATAAATAGTAGGTGGTGTTTGTGCTAATATTTCAAATGAATAAAGAGAAATGCAAGTGGCATTTTCCGTGTTTGATGGTATGGTGAAGGTTGTTGTTGGGCTAAAGGTAAGATAAATAAAAACTCGACTACTTATTGTAAGCAGTCGAGCAATGCGTTTTATCCATTTTGGGGGATAGCAATAGTTGTATATAATTTTTTATTACAAGCTAATCTTTTTAGTCGTTGCTTGATTTCCATTGATGATACGAACGATATATACACCTTTATTAATATTAGCAACGTTGATTTCGTTTGAGTCAAAAACGCCAACGAGAGCACCAAGAGAAGAGTAAATTTCAGCCGATGTAAATTCTCCTTCAACGAATAGGGTAGAGTTGTTTACATATATGTTGATATTCAAATCTTCTACATATTCCACCGGTGTCACATTGTTCAAGATAACCATTGGGTAGTTCATATTGCCAAAACCAGCATTAGTTGCGTATGTGCCACAATATACCGATTTATCTACTGACGAGCTAGTTATACCCTCTTTTGAATAAATCATTTCGCCATCGTCGAAGATAACGAAAGGAATGCCTCCGAAAAGCGAGTCTTCTAATACTTTAGTTATTGTATTGTAGCGGAATCCCATTGCTGGTTGTTCGGCATCGGCATAGCCTGTACCATTATAAGTAGATTCACCACAAATCCATTCGCCACTTGGTGACACGCAATATACATTGCCGCCCCACCAATATTGACCATCGGCACCGCCGTCTTCGTCATCAACCACACCATCTTCGTTGGTGTCGCCTTCGCGGTCGATATCTTCTTTGCCAATTAGGATAGTTCTATCCAATAGAGAGTCGTTGAAATGGTTTTCCCAAATCATCACGTTGAATGCACCAAAACCATTAGTGCCGAGACCTCCAAGCCAGCGACCATCATTTGACATACGATAAGCGCGGTCGCCTGTAGTCATAATTTTTTTGTGATCAGTATCAACTGGTTGTTGAAGTTTGTATTCTGGGTTTGTTGCATCGTCGTTGGTGCGTACCCACACGCAAGCCACTTCGCGAGCAACCAATTTACTACGAGTGCTATTGTCCATTTTCATTAGGATATAACCTCCAATATATTTACCATCTGCTGAGATACTTGTAGCCTCGCCATAAACAGCATTTTCGTATTCTATTTTGCCTTCGATTTCTTTAGGCAATTCGAGTTTTGTCCAAATGCCTGTTCCTATATTATAATAACCTGGTTCCGATTCATATAGTTCAGCGTCGGCGAATGTATAACGTCCAACAACGATACCTGCGTCCGATACGTCCATTGCTGAAGCCGAAACAAGGTGAGAGAACTCAGGGTTTTCTTCATATTTAGGATTGAGACAAATTAATGTATCTTCTTCTACTAAGTAAACAAAACCAGTATTTGCGCCACCGTATGAAGCACTACTATAACCAGCTACATATTTGCCGTTATCAGATACACTTTGGAAAATTGCTCCTCCTGTGAAATCATATTCTTCGAATGTTATGCGTTTTTGAGCATTTACGTTAATGCACAAAACATAAACAGCAATGCATAATAATGAAATATATTTTTTCATGGGAATAATTAAATAAGCGAAATGTGAAATTCAAAAGTTATAAAAGAGTATAAATTTCAAATTTCACATTTCAGATTTGACATTTTATAAGTTGATTTTTTTAGTTGTTGCTTGATTGCCGTTGATGATGCGAACTACATATACGCCTTTATTCATGTTAGCAACGTTGATTTCATTTGTGTTGTATGTACCAACCAATGCGCCAAGCACCGAGTAAAGTTCGATAGAAGTGTATTCGCCTTCAACGTAAAGTGTAGAGTTGTTCACAAATAGGTGAACATTGAGGTTTTCTACATTTTCGATAGCTGTCTCTTCTGGGAAAAGAAGCATAGGAATATTCAATTGACCTAAACCTTCAACTGTGATAATAGCAGTACCGCATTGTACTTTTTTATCGTTTGAAGAACTCAATACGTTTGTATTTACGAATATCATTTCGCCATCGTCGAAAATAACTGTTGGGCAACCTGCAAATAGAGTATCTTCAAGAACCTCAGTTTTTGTATTATAGCGGAAACCTACAGCTTCTTTGATTTCAACATCGTTATATCCTGTGCCATTGAATGTGTGATAGCCACAAATCCATTCGCCATTTGGTGATACACAAGTTACAATACCATTCCAGAAATATTGACCAGCGTCAGCACCATCTTCGTCATCAACCACACCATCTTCGTTGTCATCTTCGCTGCGATCCCAATCTTCTTTACCTATCAATATTGTACGATCCAATACTGACTCATCGAAATGATTTTCCCAAATAGCAACGTTGAAGCAACCTGAATTAGCCGATGAGTTACCTCCTAACCATTTTGCATCATCCGACATGTGCCATGCCCAATCGCCTTGAGTCATGATCTCTTCTGCACTTTCGTTTATAGGTTTTTGAAGTTCGTATGTTGGGTTCAATTCATCATCGTTTGTGCGAACCCATACGCAAGGAACATTTCTACGTGTTTCTTCTGCTCTTGTACTATTGTCCATACGAGCAATTACATAACCTCCAATATATTTACCATCAGCCGAAATACTTGTTGCCTCGCCATGCAACGATCCAGCGGCATTTAATTCTTTGATGTTTGTTGGACGTTCCAATTCTGTCCACATTCCATTCGAAATATTGTAGAACGCAGGGCGTACTTGTTGGTTGTCAAAAGCATATTGTCCTACAACGATACCAGCGTCTGATACGTCCATTGCAGTCGCTTTCACAAGGTGACTTTGTTCTACATTGTCTTCCCATTTTGGATTAAGACAAATCATAGAATCCTCTTCTACAAGATATACAAAACCAACGTTGCTACCGCCTAAGTCCGAACTAGCATAGCCTGCAGCGTATTTACCATTGTTTGATACTTTGTTGAATATCGCACCTGTGCAATACTCCACGTCTTCAAACGTAATTTGTTTTTGAGCATCAACCGATGCAAATACGCTCATAATAAGAGCCATAATAAGAGTAATTTTTCTCATAAAAAGTTTTTTTTAGATTATTTTGAATTATTGTTTTTCGATAAAAAATCATTGGCAAAGATACAAAAAATAATCCACATAGCCACCATGCTATGCGGATTATTTTTGTAATATGTATTTATTTAACTATTTTTCATTTTTCACCGCAAACCAAAGCACACCCGAAATAGCCAAACATACAGCACAAATCACAAAGATAATCGATTTATCTGCTGCATTATTCACCACCTCGCCCATCTTGAAGCTCGCTACCAACTGTGGCAACACTACCGAAAGGTTGAAAATACCC
>JAZLDO010000181.1:0-1767 GCA_045614825.1 Candidatus Aphodosoma sp.
TAAAATAAAAAAACCCTTCACGCTAGAAGGGTTAATAACTATAAAGGACTTTTCAATGATAAAATTAAAACATATTACGCAAATAGGTTAGCGACTTCTGTTTTTAATGTCAAGAACTTTGTTACGCTCATAAAATTTTGCTCGACCTTCATTAGCTAATAAATCTGCTAATCTGTTACCGAGTGAATGAGTTTGGAAAACATTTTGATGAGCTTTTATTTTCTCCACCTGTATTCCACGCTTGCGAATTTGATACGCATAATATTCACAATGTTTATGTCGGATATACTGCTCGGTAGTTCGCGGCTTATCTTTTATATTACCTTCAATATACGCAAGTGCTGTTTGACTATCTGTATAAATAACACCTTTACCTTCTGTTAATATACTTGCAATATGTATTGCTGCCAATTCAGCTTCATTATTTGATTTAACTTTAATCCAGTTTGATACTACACGCCTTTTTGAACCGTTCTCGATGACAATACCAATACCAGCGATACCGTATTTATCATCAAATGAACTGTCGCAATAGGCTTTTATCATCTATTAACCTCGTTTATCATTTGCATTAACGAGCCATATTCTTGATCATATTCAGCCAAGCATTTAGTTTGGTCAAGAGGTGTTTTGATCTCGTTTATACAATTAATGGGTTTTAGAGGGGCAAGACTTACATTGTTCACGCAACCGCCCAATAACAGGATTGTCAGCGATATTATAAGACCAATCGAAACCAGTTTTATCAATTGCAACAGCTTGTTCGAGTTCTTTGTTTCGCTCACTGAGTGCCAAGACATTTTCGTTTCTCCTTTTAAGTTCCATCGTAAGCCCGTTTTTTTCAGTTTCTAAGGCGTTATTTTTTTCCAATAGGTAATTTATCCTCCAAGCTGATAAAACCACTAGAAACGCTAAAATAACGCAAATGCCGATAATATATTTCATTGTTATACTCCTAACAAGTAACAACCAGCGTATGTAACACCACCACTCAAAATTTCAGCTAAGCTCCAACCTCTTCTCCAATACCATTTATTAGCGGCGAACACCCATGATTCACGTTCTGCTAATTCGTTTGAAAATACATAAATAGGAGCAATAGACAATCCGATCAAGATATAACGCCAGTCAAAGATCATCATAGGAAGCATTGGACAAGCATAACGCAAGTTCAAATATAAGTAATCGTACAAATATCCGTATTTATGGTTAGGTAACAACTTATCGCAAACTTTAGCATACCAACGGTCATTGTAGCGTTTGATGTCATTTTCTGACACAACTGTGCTATCACCAACATCAATACAAATACCATGACCTCTTGACCAGTATTGAAATTGCATCCAACAAGTTATTGCAATAGCAAGTGCAACATTAATCCAGTTTAATGGAAATACTATGTAAATCGACATGAACAACAACATCATGAATATTGTTTGAACACCACGATTTTGCCAGAACTTAGGCAAGTCATCTGCTCCGTACCAAACTCTTGCCAATGCACCTAAGATGAAATAAACAACTACCATTATTTTATTCCTTTTAAGATTCCACTAGTTATAGCTTCCGCGAATACGCTCATTTTCTCGATTAATAATTGCTCGCCTTCTGGGTTACTGATAAACTCACATTCAACCAAAACTGCTGGAGCTTTTGTATATTTAACCACATAATAAGAGGTATTCTCTTTAATACCACGATCACGAGTACCAAGAGTATTAACAATTTCATCATTAATTGCTTTAGCTAGTTTCTTTCCTTTTGCGT
>JAZLDO010000182.1:0-5245 GCA_045614825.1 Candidatus Aphodosoma sp.
AAGCGTTTTTGGATGCGTTTCAAGAAATCTTCCAAACGCAAACGCAAAGCAGTACCTTTAGGCAACCACAATGGCAAACCTTTACCTACAGCTTCAGAGAATGCGAACAACTCCAATTCTTTACCGATTTTACGGTGGTCGCGTTTTTTAGCCTCTTCCATCAACACGAGATATTCGTCCAACATTTTCTTTTTAGGGAACGAAATACCATAAATACGTGTCATTTGAGGACGTTTTTCGTCGCCACGCCAGTAAGCACCGGCAACGCTCAACAACTTCACAGCTTTGATTTCAGCTGTATTCACCAAGTGCGGACCGCGACAAAGGTCTGTAAACGCACCTTGAGTATAAAGAGTGATTGTACCATCTTCGAGGTCAGATATCAACTCACATTTGAACGTTTCACCACGTTCTTCAAACATTTTCAAGGCATCAGCTTTCGAGATGTCTTGACGAACCACAGGTTCTTTCTTAGCTACAAGCTCTGCCATTTTCTTTTCGATGGCAGCAAGGTCAGATTCTTTAATGACGGTGCCAGCGGCAGGCATAACATCATAGTAGAAGCCATTTTCAATAGCAGGACCAATACCAAATTGAATGCCTGGATACAACTCTTGCAATGCTTCAGCCATCAAGTGAGCCGACGTATGCCAAAAGGCATGTTTAGCCTCAGCATCGTCCCATTTGTGCAATTTAATGCTACAATCCTCAGTGATAGGACGATTGATTTCGATAATCTCACCATTCACGCTCGCAGCCAAAATATCGTTGGCCAAACGAGGCGAAATCGACTCAGCGATTTGAAAAGCAGTGCTACCAGCGGCGTACTCACGTACCGAACCGTCAGGAAATGTTACTTTAATCATAAAAAATTTAATGTGTTGTAATAAACAAGAAACGAAGCATTACAAAGCAATTCCTAACATACTTCTCCCCTAAGTTAGGGGAGATGCCAACGGGCAGAGGGGTATGCAATTCCTCACTCCTAACTCCTCATTCCTCATTAATTAAAGGTGGCCCCCGACCCCACCATACAAGCGGCGAAATCTACAAAAAGGACCTCCCACAAAATGAGGTGCAAAATTACAAAAAATATTTTATTAAAACAATACCCAATTGCAACAAATTATTTCAACAAAATAACTATTACAATAGTATCTCTTATCTAACAAAATCACCAATAACAAATACAATAGTATTCATTACACACCAAATATTTCATAAAAAAAATGTTTCGAACCATAATAGTTGAAACATTTTTATAAATCTACTTTAATAAACTCTTCCTTATCTCCTCTAAATCTACATTTCGTTCATACAACTCAAAATTTCTATCCCAATTTTTATCCCATGTTTTTTCCCACTCTCTTTTTTAAACAAATCGTCTTTCTTTTTTTAAAAAAATAATAACATTTTTTTTAATCATATTAATACTTGCAAATATCAAAAAACAATAATTCCTCACTAAATCTCTTATAACGATTAATAGTATCAAAAAGATATGTTTTCATACAATATTACTATTAAATTTTACGATACAAAAATACAATATTTTTCTCAAATAGCTATTAATTTCCTTATTAAATCACTTCTTCCCCCTATACTCCAACCCCGCCTTTGTCATCTGCTCTCTGACTCCCCCATTCTTCACAAAACTCTTCTGTAACGACTCTAATAATCGTCTCAAAAACACATCTTCTTGATGTATCAACGTAATAGCTATATTGGCAATTGTCTCTGCCGAACGCTCCTTTATAGCTTCACGATAATATGCCGAATCGTTATGTGTACTACAAGCCTTACGTGTTTGCACTGCTTTCGGCGAATCATACGCCCATAACATCAAGTCATTAACGCGTAAATAATCTTCATAATCAATCAACAACTCTTGCAAACTCGCACGTGCTACATTTATCAATTTCAATTCTGTCTCACTAGATGTAGTCGATGCCGCACACCCCTCAACTATATTCTGTTTTCCACTACGAGCAGCCTGCTCCATTTGGTCGATAGTCCTATCCCCCTTTTGTAGATATTTATGTGCGAAATAATAAGTAATGTCATATATACATTCCGCTTTCTGATAAGCAATCAGATTCTTATAATTTCCCTTATTCTGCAAAAAAGTTCCAGCCATAAAACCCAAAATAATAATTTTATACAACTCCGATAGTATTATTAACACATCAGCCTAATTAGACTTATTCGACTAATTGGTCTAATCAAAAAATCCATCCACAAAATTACAACAAAATATTCAAACAACCAAAACCCTCCAACCAAATTCTCCATTATTAATCCTATTCTACTAATTGGTCCAATTTGCCCAATCAGACTAACCACAAAACTTCTCAAAAAAAATCCCCTCAACCTCTTGACAAAGCCCCAAAAATTTTGTATCTTTGAAATAGAAAACTCCACTCAAATTTCACCCTACCTTCTACGAAACATATACGAAACATATACGAAACATAAAACTATCTCCAGACTATCCAAAGTACCCAAAAAAGCAAAGCGTTCCACAAAAAAATAAACCTAAATTACAAACCTCTTAAAAAAAACACAAAATCATGGCAAACATAGAACTCAATCCAATCTTCACATCTATCTCAGGCAAACTCTCAAAAAACAGCAAAATCACAACTCGAACTCGCAACGGCAAATCACATGCCTACGAAATTCGTCACCCATTCCAAGGCGACCCTTCACAATCTCAACTAACCCAACGCACAACCTTCTCCGATGCAGTTACCGAAACCTCTAAAATCCTTCAAAACACCGAACAACGACAACATTGGCAATCCCTCTACAACGACTATCGCCAACAAATTGCCCAATCACCTCAATCAACCAACCTACCACTCAACACCAAAGGCAAACCCTACTCTACACTTCGTGGCTTTATTATCGCCTCATTATCACAACAATAAACACACCATTCTATTATTCCTATCTTCTTATTTTTCTCACAACATCCCATCAAATTGTCCACATAAAAAATAATTTAAAAAATTATTACTCAAACACTTGCACAATCAAAAAAAAAGTCGTAACTTTGCGCCCGATTTTAATAACAATATAATGTCTAACCCATTCATTTGAAAATTAAACACTTAATTAAAATGGATCAATTCAAAAACTTAACTCCACAAGCTGATTTTGACTGGGATGCATACGCAAAAGGCGATGCAATGTCAAAAGAAGAACGTGAACAACAAACTGCCCTTTATGACGGTACTCTCAACCAAGTGAAAGACAAAGAAGTCATGATGGGTAAAATCATCTCAATGAACAAACGTGAAGTTGTTGTAAACATCGGTTTCAAATCAGACGGTATCATCCCTATGAGCGAATTCCGTTACAACCCAGACCTCAAAGTAGGTGACGAAGTTGAAGTGTTCATTGAAAACCAAGAAGACAAAAAAGGTCAACTTATCCTTTCTCACAAAGCTGCTCGCGCTACTCGCTCTTGGGACCGCGTGAACGAAGCTCTCGAAAACAACGAAATCGTTAAAGGTTTCGTAAAATGCCGCACTAAAGGTGGTATGATCGTTGACGTATTCGGCATCGAAGCATTCTTGCCAGGTTCACAAATCGACGTGAAACCTATCCGCGACTACGATGTATTCGTTAACAAAACAATGGAATTCAAAATCGTTAAAATCAACCAAGAATTCAAAAACGTTGTTGTATCGCACAAAGCTCTTATCGAAGCTGAACTCGAACAACAAAAACGTGAAATCATCGGTAAACTCGAAAAAGGTCAAGTACTCGAAGGTGTTGTTAAAAACATCACTTCTTACGGTGTATTCATCGACCTTGGTGGCGTAGATGGTCTTATCCACATCACTGACCTCTCTTGGGGCCGCGTTAACCACCCAGAAGAAATCGTTAAACTTGATCAAAAAATCAACGTTGTTATCCTTGATTTCGATGACGAGAAAAAACGTATCGCTCTCGGCTTGAAACAACTTACTCCTCACCCATGGGATGCTCTTAACGCAGACCTCAAAGTAGGTGACAAAATCACTGGTAAAGTAGTTGTTATGGCTGACTACGGCGCATTCGTAGAAGTTATCCCTGGCGTTGAAGGTCTTATCCACGTTTCAGAAATGAGCTGGAGCCAACACCTCCGCACAGCTAACGACTTCCTCAAAGTAGGCGACGACGTAGAAGCTGTTATCCTTACTCTCGACCGCGACGAACGCAAAATGTCTCTCGGTATCAAACAACTTAAAGCTGATCCATGGGAAAACATCGATACTAAATACGCTGCTGGCACAAAACACACAGCTCGCGTACGCAACTTCACTAACTTCGGCGTATTCGTAGAAATCGAAGAAGGTATCGACGGTCTTATCCACATTTCTGATCTTAGCTGGACTAAAAAAATCAAACACCCATCTGAATTCACACAAATCGGTTCTGAAATCGAAGTTGTTGTTCTCGAAATCGACAAAGAAAACCGTCGCCTCAGCCTCGGTCACAAACAACTCGAAGAAAACCCATGGGATGTTTTCGAAACTATCTTCACTCCAGATAGCATCCACGAAGGTACTATCATCGAAATGCTCGACAAAGGTGCTGTAGTTGCTCTCCCTTACGGTGTTGAAGGCTTCGCTACTCCAAAACACCTCGTTAAAGAAGACGGTTCTAACGCTAAAGTTGACGAAAAACTCAGCTTCAAAGTAATCGAATTCAACAAAGAAGGCAAACGTATCATCCTTTCTCACAGCCGTATCCACGAAGACGTAGCTAAAGCTGCTGCTGAAGAAGCTGCTGCTGCTGAAAAAAAAGCAACTAAAGCTGCAAAAGAAGAAATGCCTGCAGTAGAAAAAACTACACTCGGTGATATCGACGCTCTTTCTGGTCTCAAAAACCAAATGATCGAAGATGCTAAAGCAGCTCTCGAAGCTAAAGAAAGCAAATAATAAGGTAATCCCTTAATATACCAACGACCGACTCACACAACGTGAATCGGTCGTTTTTTGTATCAACACAAATATCAATACAAAACACTCATCCCATTTTATCAACCTCACATAAAAATATTACTATACAAACAAACCAATAAAAACATAGAATAACTATCTAACAAAACTAAAAAGCACACTTCCCCACATATATACCATAAACCACTCCACTACTCATACATACATGTAAATTCACTTAAAACAAACTACCAACATCATAATACAAACACAATATATTTATCAATCAATATTTTAACAATACTACACTTTCT
>JAZLDO010000183.1:0-3069 GCA_045614825.1 Candidatus Aphodosoma sp.
ATTGAAGGTGTTCTGTCAAACGAGCGATACGGAAAGAGAACAACGCAATTTGAGACTCAGGAGAACCTGTGTCAGTAGTTGATTTACCGTATTTACCAAAAATTTCTTGTTTTTTTTCTGCGTCTAAGTACATACAGATAATGTTTATTGGTTAATAATTAGTTACTTAAGAGCTTTCACTCCGTGAAGCACTTTCGGACTGCAAAGTTATAATAAATATTTTAATTGTGCAATAGTTTGTTTTTTTATTTTCAACATAAGTACAAAAAAATTGTTAGTAGGTTCACTGATTTTATTTTACATTTTGTATTTTTCAGTGGATAAAATCTTTTTTAAGTACATATAAAAGTTTGTTTATGTACTTAATGCGAGATAGTTATGTACTTATGTTGAAAAATAATTTATTTTTTGAGTGCTACGGCTTCGGCGTTGTGGACGCGACAGTTGAAGCTACTTGTAGCGTCATAGTCGGCAACGAATGCTACGATTTCCATGTCTTCTAGTACAACATCGAAGTCACCAACTTTTTCAGGGAGTTGGTAGCGGAAGGTCATTTCGTATTTATTGTCAGGAGTGAGAACGAGTTCTTGTCCCCAAGTGCCAGTGAGAGTAGCACGGATAGCGTGGTCGTGGGAGTAGTCGTCGCCACCTTTGAGTTGGTAGGCTTTGATGTTAGATTGAGTGAGCCATACGTTTACGCGTGCGTTAGGGAGTTCGTGAATTGCTTCGCCACTGATAGTTACTGCGAGTTGGCGATTTGATTCGTTATATGAGTGAGAGATGTTTATGTTGATTGGCGCGATAGATTCGAGGGCTTTGCTGAGTACGGCTTCGGTGAAGAGAGGCGTAGCATTGTCGTTGACGCGACCTACAACAGATTCTGGATTTTCGGAGTTGCCGACGTTGCGGTCGATCATGATAGCAGGAGAGAATTTAGGTTGGCTATAGAAGAAGTTGGCATATTCAACGCTTTCGTCGATAGTGAAAGCATCTTTGCCAAATCCTTCGTGGTGGGCAACTTCGATTGTGCGACCTTCGAATGCAGCGCGAGTAGCTTTGACGATTTCGGCACCATTAGGGCAAGCAGAGCAAGATTGGCCGGTGAATTTTTCGATGAGGACTTTGCGTTGGAAACCAGAAGCGTAGATTTCTTGGTTGATGGTGAGGGTGTTGTCGTCCATCATTTGGTCGCCATCAGAAGATTTTGCGATGATGTTTAGTTTGTAGTTTCCTTCAGTTGCGGGGGTTGTGATGTCGGTGATGTTGACAGTGTATCCCATGCCATTCCACAAATCGAGGTTGTTGAATGATTTAGAGCCTTTTGTGCCATTGTATTCGTATTCGACAGTGATGTTGTTGACAGTTTTGATACCATAGTTGAATACGTCGAATTTGATAGCATTAGTGGTGTTGATAGGGAGTTTGGCGTCGATGCGGTGGTTTGCGATGCAGATGTCGTTTTGGATGTCAGCGCTATAGTCGCCACCTGTAACAACGGCTTGGATTCCGAGTTTGCCTTTGTAGCCGTAGCCTCCTACGTTAGTGAAGAATTGCCATTGTTCGTCTTCGGTGCTATCGTAGTAGATGTCCATACCCATGCCTTTTGAGTTGAGTTGGAATTCGCCACTTTCCATGCCGAGCATAGCACCGTCGGACATGCCGATGTAGCCGATATATACACCAGCGAGAGAGTCGGTCAATTCGAAAGGAGTGGTGAATTTGACGTAGTTCCATGAGTTAGGAATGACTTCGAAAGGTTGTTCGTAGAGGTTGGTTTGAAGGTCGGCAGAGATAAAAATTTTAGTGTCGGTAGCTTCAGCTCCGATGTAAACACGTGCGCCGACGATGTATTTAGAGTCGCCAAAGAGTGCTTTTGGGAGTGTTGTACCACCGCCAAGGCGAGCCATTTGACCAGCAGCGATGTTGACGTCGATATTGTTGCCACAATATCCGATGAGTTTGGCCTCTTCTATTGTTGGTTTGTTGTCTGGTTCAGTTTCTGGTCCTGGTTTAGTTTCACAAGCAGAGAAAATGAACATTACGCTTGCCAATACAAGCATAATAAGATTGTTTAAGAGAGTAGTTTTCATAAATGTTTTGGTTATTAAGATTTCAACTTGCAAAGTTACGAAAAAAAACTGAATTATTAAAATGTTGTTTTGGGTGAGGGGATTGCTATAGTTATGTTTATAGTATAATTTATCCTATGTTAAAGTATGCTACAGATAAGATGAAGAAGATGGTTCTTTTTGCAGTATATTTTTTTGTGTAAAAATATTGTGAATTTGCAGAAAAATATGTATCTTTGCGAGTTGTTATGATTAAAGTAAAAAAAACAATAAACTATAAATCTTATATCTTATGACACTTGAAGAATTTAGAAAAGACATTGCTGCAGGTATTCCTGACGTGTTGCCACAGCCAAAGGCTTATGAGCCAGAGATTAATCATGCTCCAAAGCGTAAAGAGATTTTGACAGCAGAGGAGAAGGAATTGGCTTTGCGTAATGCTTTGCGTTATTTTCCAAAGAAACATCATGCGGAGTTGGCTCCTGAATTTGCTGAGGAGTTGCGTACGTATGGACGTATTTATATGTATCGTTTGCGCCCTGACTATGAAATGAAGGCTCGCAACATCAACGATTATCCTGCACGTTCGAAACAAGCAGCTGCGATTATGTTGATGATTAATAATAACTTGGACTATGCAGTGGCTCAACACCCACATGAGTTGATTACATACGGCGGTAACGGTGCTGTGTTCCAAAACTGGGCTCAATATCGCTTGACTATGAAGTATCTCTGCGAGATGACTGACGAGCAAACATTGGTTATGTACTCGGGTCACCCAATGGGATTGTTCCCATCGCATAAAGATGCTCCACGCGTGGTGGTGACAAATGGTATGGTAATTCCTAACTATTCTAAACCTGACCATTGGGAAAAATTCAATGCTCTTGGTGTGAGCCAATATGGTCAGATGACCGCTGGTTCGTATATGTACATTGGCCCACAGGGTATCGTTCACGGTACTACAATTACCGTTATGAACGCTGCACGTAAGCGTATG
>JAZLDO010000184.1:0-2361 GCA_045614825.1 Candidatus Aphodosoma sp.
ACTTCATTCGGTATCCAAAGCTCACAAAAAGTAGGTCCTACAGTTGCTGACGACATCAAAACTTCAGCTATCTGGTCTATCCTCTTCGCTTTGATTGCTATCGCACTCTACATCTTGATCCGTTTCCGCAACATCGCATTCTCAGCTGGTGCTGTTGTAGGTCTCGTTCACGACGTATTGTTCATCTTGGGTATCTACTCAATCTTCTATAGCATCATGCCATTCTCACTCGAAATCGACCAATCATTCATCGCTGCTATCTTGACCGTTATCGGTTACTCTATCAACGATACTGTGGTCGTATTCGACCGTATCCGTGAAAACGTAGGCTTGTATCCAAAACGTGCTCTCAACGAATTGATTAACATGTCAGTTAACTCTACTTTGAGCCGTACATTCTCTACATCGTTCTCTACTGCATTGACATTGCTCGCAATGTTTATCTTCGGTGGTGAGACTATCCGTGGTTTCGTATTCGCAATCCTTCTCGGTGTAATCGTTGGTACTTACACAACTATCTTCATCGCATCTCCACTTGCATACGATATACAACAAAAACAAGCTAAAAAATTGAATAAATAATAAACATTCAATATCAATAAAAAGGCGTTTAACCGATGGTTAAACGCCTTTTTTACTATAATTCATATCTGTCCCATTTAACTCATTAACATCGGTTCAACATAAAATCAAATAATAATATTTAGATACAATAAAAAACAAAAACGACCAAACTGGAAAAACCAAGTTTAGTCGTTTTTGTTATTACATAGCAAACATTAATACTAAATCATTTCAAAACCACTTATATTCAGCATTACCCAAAGAGATTTCTAAAAGCTTCTTCTACTTTATTCACTCCTACTATCTCTATACCCCACGTTTTTTTAGGCAATTGCTGACGGTTGAATTCGGGTATAATTATACGCTTAAACCCTAATTTAGCAGCCTCAGCTACGCGCTGTTCGATACGATTGACCGGTCGTATTTCGCCACTCAACCCTACTTCTCCAGTCATACATACACTTGAGTCGATTGAAATATCGAGATTGCTCGATAATACTGCTGCTATTACTGCAAGGTCAATAGCAGGATCGTTGACACGCAGACCTCCTGCAATATTAAGAAAGACATCTTTTTGCGGAAGTTTGAATCCTGCACGTTTTTCTAACACTGCCAATAGCATATTCATACGGCGAATGTCGAATCCAGTAGCAGAGCGTTGAGGGACTCCGTATGCTGAAGTACTGACAAGTGCTTGAACTTCAATCAAGAATGGACGGACGCCTTCAATCATTGCTGAAATGGCTACACCACTAAGTCCTTCGTTGTTTTTGCTCAACAACAATTCACTTGGATTCACTACTTCGCGTAATCCACTACCTTGCATTTCGTAAATAGCAAGTTCGTCGGTGCTACCAAAACGGTTTTTGTGAGCGCGCAATATGCGATACATATAGTGACGGTCGCCTTCGAATTGCAATACGGTATCTACTATATGTTCCAATATTTTAGGTCCAGCAATGCTACCCTCTTTAGTGATATGTCCAATCATCAAAACAGGAATTCCACTCTCTTTTGCGAATTTGAGTAATGCTCCTGAGCACTCGCGTACTTGCGTAATCGAACCAGCACTCTGTTCGGCAATTTCGGTAACAATAGTCTGTATAGAGTCAACAATCAATAAGTCAGGCTCTACAGTTTTCACGTGCGCAAATATCTCTTCGAGACGAGTTTCGCTCACGATATAACATTCACTCTCCATCACCCCCACACGTTCGGCACGCATCTTCAACTGATTTATACTCTCCTCCCCACTGGCATAAAGAATCTTCTTTCCCTTCATTTTCAACGCTACTTGTAGTACAAGAGTCGATTTACCAATACCAGGCTCACCACCTATCAATACAAGACTGCCTTTGACTAATCCGCCACCCAACACACGGTTCAATTCGCCATTCATTGTGTCGAGGCGAGGTTCGGCTTTCACGTCTATTTCTGTGATTTTTCGAGGTTTCACAGTGCCTCTCAACTCCTCATACCCATGCTGTATGCGTGATGTTGGCTCTGGCTTTATGGTCTGTTCTACAAACGTGTTCCACTGTCCACAAGCTGGGCACTTGCCGTATGCTTTTGGATAGTCAGCTCCACATGCCGTGCAGACATATACTTTTTTATCTTTCGCCATAATTTATTTTAAAAGACAGAATGACATAAGGACATAAAATAATTATAAATATAAGTCGTAAATAACAAAATTTTAATATTATTTATCCTACAAGTTTTTATTTTTTTACATAAAGGTCTTGCTTTTTACTTCGTAAAAATCTCGACTCAAATGACATATTAAAAAGATGTAAC
>JAZLDO010000185.1:0-2761 GCA_045614825.1 Candidatus Aphodosoma sp.
TCACGCTTTGTTCGTTGACGCTTCGCTCATCCTTACTAACGTGCCTAAAGAAGAGTTCCCAGCTCAAACTCTCGCTATCGAACTTTACAAAGAAGCTGGTGTTCGTGGTTGCGAAATCGGTTACATCCTTGCTGACCGTGACCCAATCACTCGCGAAAACCGTTTCGGTGGTCTCGACCTTCTCCGTTTGTGTATCGCTCGTCGTACTTACACTAACAACCACATGGACGTTATCGCTGTAGCTCTCAAAAACGTATTCGATCGCCGCGAAGAAATCAAACACGGTTATCGTATCACTTGGGAAGCTCCTCTTCTCCGTCACTTCACAGTTCAACTCGAACCTATTACTGAATAATCAGATTTATTTAAGTGATAAAAATATAAAAAGGATGGCTCACAAAAGCCATCCTTTTTTCATTCCCCCCCCCTTGCATAATTAAAAAATAATTTATATCTTTGCACAAAATAAATAATGTATAACCAATTTCAGAAATCAAAATTTATGAAAAAACTACATCTACTATCTATCTTGATGTTAGCGTCTATCTTAATCATAAACGCTCAACCCGAAGGTGCTATTAATGGCATATTTTCAGTAAGTTCATCTAAAAAAGTATGTTTCTCACAAGGCAACCTACAATATCAAGCTTCGACCAACACTTGGCGCTTTGCAGAAAACCAATACGACGCTCTAACTACCGAAAACAAACAAGTATCGGCTACATACGACGGTTGGATCGACCTTTTCGGTTGGGGTACTTCGGGATATAACGAAAAATATCCTTATATGACATCTTACGACCCTACTGAATATGGCAATGGATCTAATGAAATCGAAAAAACTATGTACGATTGGGGCCTCTACAATCCTATCTCTAATGGTGGAAATCAGGCTGGTCTATGGCGCACACCTACCCTCAACGAGTGGTACTACATCTTCATACGTCGCCCAAATGCTGCCTCATTGCATGGCCTTGCTTGCGTCAATGAAGTTAATGGATTGATTATACTTCCTGACAATTGGACCACTCCTGAAGACTTAACATTCAACCCTGGTGGTGTGTCGGAAGATAACTACGACGCTGACTACTACAAAACTATAAATGAATATTCGTTGGAACAATGGAAAAAAATGGAAGCTCTCGGTGCTATATTCCTCCCTACAACTGGTTTCAGATTCTTATATGAAGATGGTTATATCGACATTTATAGCTCTAAAACTCACGGATACTATTGGTCGTCAACATCAAACAAAGACGAAGAGGCTTTTATACTCAATTTTGGCACTACATCTATCGCATCGGATGCTACTCACACGCGTAAAAGCGGTTTTGCTGTACGTCTTATCACCGATAATACATCAACTCCGACAAATACTGCTGATATCGACTCTACTCCAATCGTGCTATACACAACTAACAACACATTACACATCGAAAACTTCAACTCAGACTACCAAGTATTCAACATGTGTGGTTCGCTAATCTACTTAGGCAACGAAACATCTATCACCCTACCTAACGGAGTCTATATCGTGAAAACTAATAAAGAGACCCACAGAATAGTACTATAATAGACTACAAAAAGCTCGGCAATCAAACCGAACTCGCTACATCCAAACAATAATTTGTTATCACAAATTTTATATAAAAATACAGGTGGCAACATTCAAATAAATTTGATGTTACCACCTGTATTTTTATATATTTTTGCTATCGCAAAAATTATTGATAAGTTTTACTTTAAAAAGATTGCTCTCGCTAATCGTTAAAACTCACTCATCATTTCTTTGATTTTGTCGTTAACAAGTGTTGCAAACTCGTCTGGTGTCATCACACCTTGGTCGCCTTCGCCTTGTTTACGAACCGAGATTTTGCCTTCGTTCATTTCGTTTTCGCCTACAATCAAGAGGTAAGGGATACGTTTCAATTCGTTGTCGCGAATCTTACGTCCAATTTTCTCGTTGCGGTCGTCAACGATTGCACGCACGTCGAATTGAGCCAATTTATCAGCCACCTCTTTTGCGTAATCGTTATATTTTTCCGAAATAGGAAGAACTACAGCTTGGTCTGGTGTCAACCACAATGGGAATTTACCACCTGTGTGCTCGATAAGCACAGCCACGAAACGCTCCATCGAACCGAAAGGCGCACGGTGAATCATCACAGGGCGGTGTTTTTGGTTGTCAGCACCAGTATATACAAGGTCAAAACGCTCAGGCAAGTTGTAGTCCACTTGGATTGTACCCAATTGCCAACGACGTCCGATAGCGTCTTTCACCATAAAGTCGAGTTTTGGACCATAGAATGCTGCTTCGCCAAGCTCTACTTTTGCTTTCAAGCCTTTGTATTCGCAAGCCTCGATGATAGCCGACTCAGCTTTTTCCCATACATCGTCCGAACCGATATATTTTTCTTTGTTGTTAGGGTCGCGAAGCGAGATTTGAGCCTCAAAGTTTTCGAAATTCAACGCTTTGAAGATGATGAAGATAATATCCATCACTTTCATGAACTCCTCTTTCAATTGGTCAGGACGGCAGAAGATGTGAGCATCGTCTTGTGTGAACGAGCGCACACGTGTGAGACCGTGCAACTCACCGCTTTGCTCATAACGATACACTGTACCAAACTCTGCATAACGCAATGGGAGGTCTTTATACGAGTGAGGCATCACCTTATATATTTCGCAGTGGTGAGGGCAGTTCATTGGTTTCAACAAATACTCTTCGCCCTCTTCTGGTGTGTGGATTGGTTGGAACGAG
>JAZLDO010000186.1:0-54475 GCA_045614825.1 Candidatus Aphodosoma sp.
ATACGTTCTTGGTGTTGCTTGTTTAGTTGCTCAATGTATTGTTCTAAGTTTTTCATAATTTATAATTTTTAGAGGGTTAGTGTTTATGTTGTAATCACATTGCAAATTTAGTATATTATTTTGGAATAACAAACATTTTCGCAATTTTTTTATAAACTTTTTTTATTATTTTTTGTAACATTCAAACTTTGAAATAGTTATGATATGAAAAAAATATGCAAAAATTATGCTTTTATTGTAATCATATCAAAAAAAATGTGTATATTTGCACGAAAATCAATAAACTAACTTGTTTATTTTTCGTAATTTTTCGTAAAATCGTATGAAAACAAAAATTTTAGATGCGCTGAAAGCCAAATTTGAGGGGGTCAGCGAAGCAATTTTAAGTAGGGTTGCCGACAAGTTGGCAAAGACTACGCAATCGGAAGAAGATGTAACAACCGCAGTTGAGGGGGTTACTTTTCAACAAGTGTTAGAAAGTTATGGCGATAGCCGTGCGACCGAAGCGTCGAAAACAGCTATCAAGAACTACGAAGCACAACTCAAGAAAAAAGATGACACCAAAAAAGACGACGAGGGTGCAAAATCAAATGACGATGTTCCAGAGTGGGCAAAGGGCTTTATTGAAACAAATAAAAAGCTTACCGAAGAACTCGCAGCTCTTAAAGGAGAAAAAGTAGCAAACTCACGCAAAACTGCTCTTGATGGTGTTATTGAAAAGCTCCCGGCAGAGTTCAAAACACGCTACGAACGCGATTTTGAGCGACTTTCTTTCAAAGACGACGATGACTTTAATACGTGGTTGGAAGAGACTAAGAAAGACGTAGAAGGTGTAAATATGAAACTCTCTGCATACTCAAGCCCATTGGGTGGTGGTAGTTTTGGAGCGAAAGATGAAAGTGGTGTAAGCAAACTCGTTAAAGAGAAATTTGCTCAACACCAAAAACAAGCCGAAAAACAGCCCTCGGCAATTAGTGGGTTGTAAATCTAATTAGTATTAGTACAGTATGGATGTAAATTTCAATTACAAAGAAGCTACACCAGTTGAACCAATCTATATTGAACAGGTGTACGCAGAAAAACCAGGTGGTGGTTTAGTTGTAAGCGCAGCATATGACATCAAGCCATCAACAGCGGTAGGTTATAATGCCGACGGCAAACTTGCTCCAATTAAAGGCTATCGTCTTGTGGCTGCAGTATCAGCCGAAGATACAACCATTAGCATTGCTAAAGGTTCGGGTGTAGAAAAGGATGATGTAATCGCTTATGGCAAAAAAGGAGTTGCTTGTACAGCCGTTGACACTTCACGACCAGACTACGACGTAGTAACAGTAACTATGGGTGTTGCTATTAAAGCTGGCACTTGCTTGTATCAAGCTAAATCAGCCGGTTCATCAGCAGCTCCTATCTACACACCAGAATATGTGGTAGGCAATACAATTCCAGCTAACTCTGGAGATTATCCTATTCGCCTCATCAATGGTGCGAACTTGAGAAAAGAAACCGCTATCGCTTCGGCAGAAGTAGTAGCATTGTTACCAACAATTAAACTTGTATAAGGAGGAATAAAATATGGCAGATATGAATAAACCTTTTATGGATATTGATAAACCAGGTATGCAAGTGGCATTGAATAGCTTTGTGCCTGGTTTGGGTCTTGCTTGGGCGCAACTCTTCCCATTGAAATACACCCCTTCATTCGATTTGAAAGGTATTGAGGGCAACGAAGGTATTCCAGTGGCAGCAGACCGCGTTGCATTTAATACCAAAGCTCCAAAAAAGACACGAAAAACAATTGGTTCTTGGAGTGGTAAACTAGGAAAATATGCGGTGTCACGCGAGAAAGACGAACGCGAAATCAATGATTACAACGACCTTATGGTTAAAGCTGCGGCTAACGCAGAAGATGCAGCTCTTGCGCGTGAGCTTGTTGATATGGTTTATGATGATGTAAGATTTGTAAACGAAGCAATGGATTACAAAGTTGAGATTGACGCTATGCGTATCGGTTGTTCGGGTAAACAAACATTCCCGGCGGAAATCGAAGGCGATATGGCAACACAAGATGAAATCAACTTTAACGTGCCAGCTAAAAACTTTGGTGGTGTCTCTATTGTTTGGAGTGACAAAGAGAATGCGGATGGTTTGAAAGACATTGAAACTTGGCAAAAGAAAATTGCTAAAAATGCTAAACGACCTCGTTATGCAATTATGGAAGCTGCTAAATTCAATGAACTTATTGAGCAAAAAGCAACAGCACGTCGCTTGTTCCCACGTTATGAGCAAAATCTTGTAACATCGGACATGATTACTCTTGAAGCAATCAATCGCTACCAAACCACTAAAGGTTTCCCTCAAATCTTGGTTATTGACACTTATGCTACTATTGAGCGTAAAGATGGTCATCAAGAAACTATCAAACCTTGGAACGAAGCAGTAGTGGTATTGTCGCCAGAACCACGTTTGGGCTACACTTACTACAAAACTGTGCCTAACGTGCCTAACACCGAAGCGGTACAAGCTCACGGCTCATTCTATAAAACTACACGATACTCACAAGTTAACCCTATGTTGGAGGTTACATTGGCAGAAGGTTACGTACAACCAGGTTTGAGCAACAGAGCGTCGTTGGCATTTATTAACACAACCAAAACTACTTGGGAATAATTCTTGTGATGTATGACAATTATTGAAGCACTCCGTAAATCTGTATCTAATTATCCGTTAGAAGATGCAAATGTTGAACCTATATGTATCAAACGAGGTTTGAACATTGATGACGAACTCACTACTGACATAGCTAATAGCAAAAACTACGAATTAGCTACGGCTGACATATATAAGTTCTTGATTATGTCGGTTAACCTCTCTCAAAGTGGCGCAAGCGTTACTAAGAGTGATGTTCAGCATTGGGTTGGTTCGGCTAATGCTATATACAGAAGATACGGAGAGCCAATAATTGGTAGTACGGCAGACGAAAAACCAAGCGTGAAATTTGGTTATAAAGGCGAATTTTTATAGAGCGATATGTTGATATTTAAGAATGGATATGTTAGTTGGGTGCAGACTTCTACTCAAGACCTTGTAGATGCCAATGGTAATGCCATTGCCGTTGATGGTCAAACGAGGGAAGCGGAGTGTTATATTGACCCGGTAGAGGAAAACAAAAAAGGCGAGTATGACAATGGTAAGTATTCGCGCAGAAGCTACAACGTGCTACTTGACCAATCTTCGGTTCCGGCAAACTTCAACCCAACGAGCATAACATTGCATCACAATCGCAAAGGCAACATTGGTACGTACACAGTTCAGCGTATAGAGTTCTATGATTTAACCGGGAGTATTGAGATATGGGTATAGTGCTTAAAACACCACAGAGCGCAATAGAGAAGATGGTTGAAGCGAAAGCGAAATTGATTAAGCGTGTAATATTTGAAGCGTTGTCAATGGTGGGCGAAGAATGTATTATTGCAATGCGCAATCTCGGAAACTACAAAGACCAAACAGGTAACTTGCGAAGCTCTACTGGCTATATGATTGTTCAAGATGGCAAAGTAATGACACAAGGTGGATTTGAGCCAGTGAAAGGCGGTGATGAAGGAGTGAAAACCGGCAAAAAAGCGGTGGCAGAAGTGGCGAAGCAATTCCCAGAACATAGCGTGTTGATTGTGGTAGCCGGTATGAAGTATGGAGTGTACGTAGAACGTAGAGGATATGATGTAATAACAAGTGGCAAGCTTCGGGCTAAAGAAGAAGCTCCAAGATTGCTTAAAGAAATGGGATTGATATTATGACCGGAAATGAATTATTGACATATATGTACAAGCATATTGTTCAACTTAAGAACGATGGCTATTTGCCTATCAAAGGCAATGTGTACAAAGCAAACGAACGACCATTGGATGCGCAAACAGAGGATTGTTGTATTGCGATCATTGCCGGTAATGCTTCCCAAATTCAAGAAGGCGAGGTGGTAGTGAACATTTATGTTCAAGATGTGATGAACGCAGAAGGGTTGTGGAAAGAGGATAGAGAGCGCACCGAAGCTATGGAGCATATTCTTGAAGGTTTGCCGATGTTGCTCACGTCAATGGGCGATGTTCGCTTTACAACAAGCGGAATGATTTTAACCCTCGCAGAAGAAGATATACATCAACACTTCGCATCTATAAAAATGAGCTTTAAGGTATTAACGGAATATTAACTTTTAATCTTGATATATTATGGCAGTAATTAACTGGGGTAAACCCGAAATTGAAATTGTCAAGCTTGAGAATGGAGCGATACCAAGCTCTCCATCGTGGACTAAACTTGACACACCGGTAGAAGGAACAACTACACTTGAAACTACCGAAGGCGAAAAAACCGAAGCACTCGATGAAGGTGGTGCCGTGGTTGATACTCGCAAAAAGAAAAACAAATACTCTTTGAAATTCTCTCTCTTTGAGAAAAAAGGCAAAGAGAAGCCAATCGAAGATGAAGATGGTGTTATTACTGACGAGTATGCAGTTCGTATCACTCCAGAAGACCCTACAACACCAGGTTTCATTTTGAAAAAATGTTCTGTATCATTCCAATATACTTACAACGCTGCTGAGGGTGGTCGTTGGGCTTACACATTCGACGCTCTTACACCAGACGAAGGTAAAATGTTGGAACGCTATACAGCAGGAGCATAACGCTGTGAAGCGATTTGTTGGATTTTCATTAGATGTTTTTAGGTTAGTTGACAAACGGAATAGACGTCCTTTTAGGTGGGGGGTGAAACCTACATTATCGCGGATTGGAGAAGTGGCAACTCACTGGTTTCACGAGCCAGAGAACGCAGGTTCGAACCCTGCATCCGCTACTAATAATTTTGAATGTATGATAGGTAAATTAGCAGCAGAAGCAATCAATAATGAGCCAGTAGAAGTAACCATAGGCGAGGATAAATATATCGTTCCACGACCTACACTTCGCACAATGATGGCTCTTTCGGCAAAAGTAGAGGAGTTGCCACAAATAAATATGGAAACAACCAACCTTACAGCCGAAATGATTAAATACGCAAAACATTGCGATATAATAGCACAAGTGTTCGCAATACTACTCTTGGGTGCTAAAGCTAAATACAACCTCTTAAATCGCACGAAAGCGCGTATTTTGGCTAATAAAATAGCAAACAAATATAGTGTTGGCGAATTGTTTCTTGCATATAGCGAATTAACGACACAAGTATTGCAGATACAAAGTTTTTTCGCGCTTACCACTTCCCTAAGCGCAACAAGTCTGACCAAGAGCAAGGAAGTGGTAAAAACAACAGCCCTTGGACAATAGCTGGAATATTCGCGCTAAACTACCATTGTAACCCGGAGCAAGTGCTTGATATGACGATGCAGAATATAACGCTTTATAATGCAATTATACCAAGTTATTCTACAGATAAAGACAAAGAAGAGATTGATGCGCGCGACCCACGAAATAAACAAAGAATAGAACAAATATTAGGCATATAATATGGCAGATGTTTTAGATTTTGAGGTACGAATGAAGATGGCAGAGGAGGACATTCGCAAAATGAATGCTCAACTCCGTGATATTGCCAACAATGCGGAGGACACAGGCGAACGAATGGACGATGCTTTTACTAAAGTAGGCAAGACTATTGGTGCTGTGTTCGCTACATCTCAACTTGTTGCGTTCGGTAAGCAAGTTGTTAATGTTCGCAAAGAAATAGAAGCGTATGAAATTAGCTTCCGTACGTTGCTTGGTTCTCAAGATAAAGCAGATGCCTTATTTGGTTCATTGCGTGAGTTTGCAGTTAAAACACCTATGCAACTTGGCGATTTGGCTAAGGGTGCGCAAACATTGCTCGGCTTCGGTATAGAAGCTGAAAAGATTATGCCAACGCTCAAGCAAATTGGCGATATTTCTATGGGTAATGCCGACAAATTCAATTCGCTTACTCTTGCGTTCGCGCAGATGTCGTCGTCGGGCAAACTTATGGGTCAAGATTTGCTCCAAATGATTAACGCAGGCTTCAACCCTTTATCTATCATTTCGCAAAAGACCGGCAAGAGCATAGGCGAGCTTAAAAAAGAGATGGAGAAAGGTGCTATCTCCGTAGAGATGGTTGCCGATGCGTTCAAAACAGCCACAAGCGAAGGTGGTATGTTTTACGGAATGCTTGAGAAGCAAGGAGAAGGTCTTGCCGGTGCTATTGCTCAATTACAAGGAGCGTGGGAAGAAGCGTTGAACACTCTTGGCGAACGTTCTCAAGGTCTTATTGTAAGTGGTATAAAAGGAGCAACGAAACTTGTAGAGAATTTTGATAGCCTAATTAGTGTTATATTGGGTGTAGCATCGGCATTCGGAACATATAAAGCGGTGCTAATTTCAATGAATATTGTAAGTGCTATCAAGAAATTTAATGACCTTCGTAATACTTTGACTGCTTTGAAAGCAGCGCAAGAAGCATTTAATATTACTGCACTTAAAAACCCATACGTTTTATTAGGTTCAGCCATTTTAGGTGCAATTGTTGGTGTTATTGCTTTTGCTAATCGCACAAGTGAAGCTACAAAAAAACAACAAGAGTTTAATAAAACTCTTGGCGATAGAACCAGTGGGGTTATTGGGAAATTTAAGACAATGTCGAAAGAATGGGAGAAGATGGGTAATGACTTCAAAGCTAAAGAACAATATATCATTGATAATAAATCCGCTTTTGAGGAGTTGGGTATTGCGGTCAATAGCGTTGCAGAAGCCGAACGAGCATTGATAGACAATAAGGATGAATTTATAAATTCTTATATTGCCAAAGCAAAAGCCGTATTATATCAAGAAGAAGCAAATGCTCTTATCGCAAAACAAGTTGAGAATCAAAAAAAGATTGAAGATTTAACCGCCAACCCATATACTAAAGAGGTTAAAGATTTAAGTGTAAGTCCATATACTACTGCAGATGGGCAAACTATATGGTCGTATAAAACTGTTGTTGACACAGAAAAGACAGAAAAAGAGTTAAAAGAATTAGAAAAAGAAAATATAAAATTACAAAAAGAGATTGATGATTTATTGAACAAATCTTTAGCTGAAGGGGGTGTAGAAAAAGGCACCAAGACTGAAACTATTGCTACCCAAACAGAAGAGGAGGTTGAAAAAGCCACAGAATACGCTAAGAAGGCTAACGAAGAAGCGCTACGAATGGAAGATGAGAATTTCCAAAATAGATTGCGCCACGAAGCCGAACTTGCGCGAGTTAGAGGAGAGAACCTTGAAGAATACTACAACAAGGAGCAGAAAGCAATTGACAACGAGTATCAGACTAAGGTACGCAATATAGAAAGGGAGCGCGAAGAAGCCCTTAAAAACGCAAAACAAGAGGATAAAGCGGAAATAAATGCAGCGTTCGACAGAAGAATAGGAGCAGAGGAAAATGCATGGGTGTTGAGAACCGAACAAAATACGCAAGCAAGAGAAGCTGCATTAAACAAAGAACGCTTAGACAAATACCAACAATTCGTCGAAGAATATGTGCGTATAGAACGCGATAGACAAGCTCGCATAGACGAATTAAGAAAACAAGCACAAGAAGGCAATTTAACGGCAGACGAATATGCTTCAAGGGTGGTTCAATCCGATAATATTGCACTTGCTGAAAAAACAACATTACGAGCCGAGTTAGGATTGACAGCCGAAGAAGTAACGTCTTTGATTTCTGGTGTTGTTACGGAAACTGTTGGTATGGCAATAGATACTATTCGCAACCAATTGCCAGCACTTAAGGCGGATTTGAATGCTCTAAAAGCATCAGGTGCAGACCCGGCAGAAATAGCTAAACTAACAGCCAAAATAAAGGTAATGGAAGGAGCGTTGAATGACGCTAAAAAAACAACAACGCAAATATCAGACACATCAAAAAACACAGCTAAAGAAAGCAAGGATGATTGGCGAATAGTCGCACAATCGTTGTCGGTTGTCGACAATGCTCTCTATGATGTAATGAACACCTTCGGAGATATGATGTCAGAAGGAGGTAAAACGGCTATGCAGATTATGCAAACTACACTTCAAGCGACAACAAGTGTAATATCTTCCATTGCTACTGTATCAACAACATCTTTTGCTGCGATGCAAGCTGCCGAAAAAGCAACAGTAATACTTGCTATTATTTCTGCGGCTGTTCAAGTAATAACCGCTATCACTCAAGCAATCGTTTCTAACGTTTCGGCACAGGCTAAGCTTAATGAAAGAATAGCAGAAACGAAAGAAACATTAGAAGATATAGATAGGGAACAAAAGGCAATTACCCAAGAACTCAAGAAAAAGAGCGGTATTGATTATTGGACTTCTTATGCTGAAAGCACAGAGCAATACAACAAAAAGCTAATAGAAATCAATGCGCGAATAAAAGACATTGAAGCGACGAATATTAAGTTGGCAAAACAAGGTTATGCTGGCAATGATAAAAAAATCGCAAACAATATAGAAGAGAAAAAAGCATTTGAAGAACAAAGAACCGAAATCGAAGGTCAATTATATGACATTCAACGCGAGATTTTTGAAACGATGGCGACTACCACAGTTGAGGAGTTTGCTAAAACAATGGCAGAAACAATGGTGGATGCGTTCTCGCAAGGGTTGGATGGTATGCGAGAAGCGTTCGATAATTCAGTTGATGATATTAT
Organism: Candidatus Aphodosoma sp.; assembly: GCA_045614825.1. Lineage (GTDB taxonomy): Bacteria > Bacteroidota > Bacteroidia > Bacteroidales > Paludibacteraceae > Aphodosoma. The sequence continues at coordinate 8,673 of JAZLDO010000186.1, forward strand.
CAAATCAATGTTATCTCAACGCTTATCATTGCAATTGGCAGAACAATTCAAAGGGGCTTTTGCATATTTAGAAAAAGCGACAACCGCGATGCCTGGAGTTATTGGTTCTGGCTCCGATAACATCCTAATTGACGACCAAGAAATAGCGACGTTCATAGAGATGATTACAAATGCGAAAGAAGGCGCAATTGCGCTCTCTGAGGAGTATAAAAGTTTATTCGCGGGGCTTGGGTTGCTTGACGACACGATAGACGCAGAGAGCAAAGGTTTCCAAGCGATGAGCCAAGACACAGCCGACGAACTCAATGGTCGTTTTACAGCTTTGCAAATATCAGGAGCTAACATAGACGCGACATTGCGCGAACAACTCCAAATCAATAAAGAAGGTTTGTTGCTTGCTAATACAATTCAAGAGAATGTTGAGCTTATGGCGCAAATAGCGACATCTCAACTTCAAGAATTGCGAATGATTTCACAAAACACAGCATTGCTCAATGATACGAATAATATGTTGAAGTCTATTAAAGATAATACATCACGATTATGATAATGAAAGCAAAACAATTTGACGAAGCGAAAGATGCAATAGTAAAGGCTATGCTCATAGATAAGGCACATTGTAAAGATAGTGTTTATTGTGTTAGGCAATGTACCGGGTTACAAGGATTTGTAAAGACACTTAATCGTTTTATGACAGAGCTTAGGAATAAGCATTTCCCTACGGCAGAGATAGTGCGCGAGTATTTTCTTGATAATCTTGAAGAACTTAACGAGCTTGGGGTGTACATAGACCAAGAGGTTGATATTCGCAACCAAGAGAATGTATGGTTATTTGGTAAATGCACCGGGACAATTTCAAGCGACCACATTAAATTTTTCAACATAGTAGTCAATGACGATGCAAATGTAACGATCAATGCGCTACCATACACGCTTCAAAAAATATATATCAAGTCGCAAGACGCTAAAGTTAAATTCAATAAAGCAAATTCGGCAACACAAATAATCAATAGGCTAAAATGACTTACCCAATAGACACAATATATGTACATAACGGAGCTACAACACTTAGTGTTCCCGTTACCGATAGTGCAGAACGTTCGCACTCTCTCCAACAACATAACTATGTTAAGTTGGTGTGGAAGTCTGCCGACAATATTCCTATTGTTGCTAATGCCTATATTGAGTATGAAGGGCAAGTGTTCTATTGCTTGGATGACTATTACCCAACACACAAGGATGGCATCTATGAGTATGATATAGAGTTTCACTCAATCGAAGATACGTTTAATAGACCTATCTTTTTTCGCTATGTAGAGGTAACCGATCAATCAACAAACGAAACAACCTCGTGGAAAGAGGCAGAATGGTCGCTATATGGCAATATATCAACCATAGGTAATATAATTATCACTTCCCTTAACAAATGCGGTTATAACGCAGAATTTTTGCTATACCCAAGTGATGAATACAAAAATACAGAACTTAAATCATATTCTTTTAGTGGAGTGTCTATCGCAGATGCTCTATCAACTGTAGCAGACGAAAATGAAACTGAATGGTGGATTGAAGGTACTGAGTTGCGCAATGCGCAAAATCAACCAATATATTACTTGCATTTTGACAGGTGTGAATTTGGTAATACCATATCGTTATCGGATGAATATACCAGTGATGAGAGTAACGTGTGGCATAGCGGTGGGCTCAAGTCGGTATCGCAAAGTGGAAACAAAAACACAATTCCGTCAAAGGTCTATGTATATGGCTCGGAAAGAAATATACTCAAGAAGACCATCGAGGAGCAAGCCGAAGGTGGTAAGATGAACGTATCTTATGACAAAAGACTAAGGTTGCCTTCTGGTGTAATTACTGAAACTCTTGACGACTTGGGTGTGGAACTTACCTTTGATGGTGCTGATAGTTCGATTGCTATTGGTGGTATCAACAACAAGTTCGAGCAAGTTAAGATGTTTGATGAGATTTATCCTAAAATGACAATGACCACGACTGGTGTTTATGTCAAAAATCAATCGTCTGAAACTCCTACATATTGGCTCGAAGCCGACAAAATCAAATCGTTGGTCGTAGATACTGCATATGATGATAAAATCAATCCAGGCAGAAATGGTCTATTGATTGAAGGTTGCACATTGATGTGTACCTTTACGAGCGGGCTTCTCAATGGTCGTGAATTTGAGTGCGCTTGGGAAGAAAGCACAGCACGCATTGGTCTTATTCCGATTGATGAAAATGATGTGCAAATACCTATGGGGGCTTACATCCCAAGTGTTGGCGACACTTTCGTGTTGTGGAACCTCGCTATGCCTACAAGCGCAGTAACTGATGCACAACAAGAACTCAAAGCCGAAGCTATTGAGTACATTCGTGAGATTGTTACCTCTATTACTGAAACTGAGTGCGTGAGCGAACCAGAAGCATTTCGCAAAGGTGGTTACAATCAACAAATGAAAGTTGGGCAACGTATCACAGTTACAAGTGATGTATTCCGTAACGGCAAACTCGCAAGCCGTGTTATTAGATTTTCCCACAAACTTACAAAGCCTTACGATGTATCGTTTACTTTAGCAAGTTCTCGCCAGGTTGGTCGTCTTGCTAAACTTGAAAATTTGGTCGCAGATGCTACTCAAGAAGCACACTCTGTCGGTCAAATTCAACGTTCTATATCTCGTCGTCAATGGCACGACACAGAGGAAATGATGCAAATGCTTGATAGCATACAAAAGCAAATGGTGGTTGTGGGTGATGAGCAAAACGCATTTGTTACCTCTTGTCAAGTCAATTGGAACAATGCGACCAAGTTGCTCACTATCTCTAAGGGCTATGTCGAACACCAATCTTACAAGCCTAACAATGGCGATACGGCTTGGCCTATCGAAGCAAATCAATTCAATTTAGGAACTATAGACCCAAGTGGTGCTACTCCTTACTATGTGTTCTTTATTTGCTCTAAAATAGACGGAATTGGGGGCATTGACATTGATACTGCATTGCCACAAGCTGACGATCACAACTACTATTTCGTTCTTGGTATTCTTTCAAGCGAATACGAAGGCTCACGCATCTTTAATCAGTCAAGTGGACTTACTACACTCGTTGGCGGTACTATCACAACGGAAGTGATACAAGATGCAGCGAGACAATTGATAATTGATTTCACTAATAGACGCATCATCGCTCGCAATGGCGCAGAGATTATTGGCAATATCAAGTTCTTATCTAATGATGGAACAGAAGTGGATGCGTTTACTGCTATTGATGGAGGTCTGGTCCTTACAGAAAATATAGAAATTAAAGATGCACAAGGTAATACCACTACTGGTTTGAGTGGCTCGGATAATTCACTTCGCATATGGGCAGGTGCTACAAGAGAGAATGCTTCAAATGCTCCATTCCGAGTATATGAAGATGGTACTGTCCATGCTGGCAATTTCTATGGTTTTAATGGTGCGTTTGTGATTAACAACGATAATATAGAAAGTCTTATTACAATAGAAAAAACTGACTTTGATATTCGTTTCAAGATTGATTTTCAACGTACAGGAAGTTATATCTATATTGATAATATTAGTTCTTTCATTTCGCAAAAGGAAGCAGAATATGGATTGAATTTTTGGTGCTTTGTATTGCCTACAGAGATTATATATGTAGGTGTATCTTTGGAAATTCTAAATCCTTACGGATATATGTTCTATGAATGTAGCGAAACTCCACTTAAAAGCCAATGCGATTTATCTAATTTCAGTCAGACTTTTACAGAAGGTTCTATTGCTGAAGTTGCTTCTGCTATATTCTCTCACGAAAATATTAGTGGGAAGCAGTATTACAGATGGAGCATTATTCCAAGTTTATGTTCCCCTATGGTTGATAATTATATTAAATTGCAAGCAATTGCTACGATAATTCCTTCTGGAAAGAAATATAGTACACCATTGCATAAATGGAAAATAAAAGGCACGTCAAGATTAGATTTTCCTGTTGATGGTTCTGAAGCTTATTATACAACAACAAGCGAATGTGAATTTATGCGTTGGATTATCGCAGAACGTAGTAACGAAGAATAATAGTAATTATATGAAATATATACGAAAAGACTCAAACAATTCCTATTGCGTTTCAAGCAATGAAATTAAAGGTTTCAAGAAATTACACGATGGTGTAGTGCCTAATGATTATGACGAAACCACAATGGAACTCCAAAAAGAGATAATCGAAAGAGAGGATGGTGATTTTGAGTATAAATATACCGCAGTTATTAGTAAGGCTAAAATAGAGCAATCAATAGTCTTATTCAAGCAACGACTTGCCGAAACAGATTACAAAGTAATCAAGAATATGGAATACCAAATGGCTATGATGGCTACAAGTGAAACTAACCAAATAGTTCTTGATTTGTACGACCCACAAGAGTTGTACAATGAAAGGCAAGCATTGAGAGATAAAATAAATGAGTTGGAAAATCTATTAAAATTAAATTAGAATGGAACAAGAGAGAAATGTTGTGAATGGAGCTATGACTGTAGCATTAGCCGATTGGCTGAATTATCTTGAGCCTATTAAATGGCTTGCAATGTGTGGTATTATCTTGGTGTTCTGCGACCTTCGGTTCGGAGTAATGGCAGCTAAGGTAAGAGGTGAAAAAATACGCAAAAGCCGTGCTATGCGTAGAACGATTAACAAGCTCGTTGATTATACGTGTTGGATCCTGTTGAGTGTTGGCATTGAATTTGCTTTTGGTATGTCACTTCACATCCCACTAATACCAGTGTTCGTAATGCTTGTTATATACGGCATTGAGCTAAATTCAGTATTTCAAAACTATTTCGACTATCGAGGTATCAAAGCAAAAGTAAACATCTTCAATTGGTTCAAGAAAAGAGGTGCTGACATCATCGAAGTCGAAGAAAAAGATAAAAAGGAGGAATAAATTATGGCACACCAAGGCGAGGACATTAAATTTACAGTCAAGGGCGATGCAAGTGTCAACCTTGACGAATTGGATTTTTTGGTAGCAATTTACAAGAGTTGTGATTGCGATGTAGATGACGACAAGATTGTTAAGCTTACTAAGAGCGCAAATTTCAAAGCTGTGAAAGACGGCAACGACAATCCAACGAACACTTATGTAGGTACAATCCCAAGTGCAACTACTGCGACTATGGAGGATGGGCACTACAACATAGAATTACTAACTAAGACAGCCGATGGTGAACGTAGCATATATATGCAAAAACACGCGCTTATCATTGAATGTTCCGTAAGTAAAAATATAGAATTATGAACATAGAGGTACACAATGAAAAGCCTATCAATATCTCGTTTGAGCGCAAGTCAAGCAACCCAATTATCCATGTAGAGGGTAAAAAGGATGTGAATGCTAATCTTTTAAGCGAAGATGTGCAAGTTCACGTTCACAAACACCCAGAGTTGAAGATGTTTTTTGAAACCAACGTTGTTAGTGGAGCCAGTGTTGTTGTTCTTTCGCAAACTGAATACGACAATCTTACTCCAGACGTCAAGACTACCTACTTGGTTGTTGAAGGAGGTGAGTTGATGCGCTTTTACATAGGCTCGTTCCTTATTGCACAAAAAGATGAGAATGGTTTCTTTCCGTATAACTTCCCAATAATTTTTTAATATATGGCTACAAATATTTCAGATTTAGGAAACAAAATTGAAAATAAAGGTCAGACCCCACAAGGTAAACTAACTGCAAATGAATGGAATAAGATTGTAAGTGCCGTATTGGAATTACAAGAGACCGACCCAAGTCAAATTAAAGACAAAATCGGTTTCTTGTATCGTACACCAAGCAAACAAGATGATAACTTGTACCATATTTTCGGTTTCGCAAATCAAGCGACTTTTGAACAATGGCAAGAAAGTGGGGATGCAAGTCTTATTCTTACCAACATAAGCATACCTGCACAAGAAGCAACTGCGACATCGTATGTTGTTTCTCTCGTTAATGGTAGTGGCAATACAATCATCTCTACTGACAATAACGTAGTAGTGAAAGTGCGATTTACATCGGTACTCTACAACCCTATTGACCAAAGCCAAACCGATACCAATGAAACAGGTACATTGTCAATATACACTCGTTTGAATGAAAGTTACGATTGGCAAAAGAAAGGAGAGAGAAAAATAAACTCTCTCCCTAAAGAAAGCACATCGTTTACCGATGTAAATATTACAGAATTTTGCGCTAATGGTACACAACAAGTGAGATTAGTTGTGAAAGGTGTAGAGTCGGAACTTACAACTACCGCAATCGTTCTCAATGTAACCAAGACCGAATTTAATGTAGAATTTGCAGGACAATGGCAGAATGCAATTACAACTCCAATGCTACCACTATCGTACTACATTCAAGGCTCGGTAGCGAACAAGAAACTACACTTGCTTGTTGATGGCAGTCGTTCTTTTGTATATGAGATTGGTGATGCTACATACATTCAAACACCATATTCAGTAAACATCCAAGACGCAGAAGATGAATTAAATCCAATATGCACACAAGGTGTACATACTATTGAGGCTTGGTTGTCGGTTACGGCAGATAGCAATACAATAGAAAGCGAGCATATCAAAAACGAATTATTGATTGTGCTTGACGAAGCAAGTGCTACACCATCGGTAATGCTCCAAGATACACAAAAGACACTTGTCAACTGGACTAATCAGTTGCTATTCCGTTACGCAGTTTACAATCCGAAAGACGAGATACTTGACATCACATTCCGTTTGTATGACTACAACCGAAACAAAGTGTATGCAGAGTTTGCAATGGGTGAGGTGCAAGAGGGTGTACAATATGCGTTTGAAAATATGATTGAGATAGAGGAAACATTGCAAACATTCTCTGCTCGTTTAGACATCATAAATAATGCTGACAACTCAATACTCAAAGAACTTGTATTTGGTATTGACAACTCGCAGAATTTCTCTCCTACCGCTGGTGCAGATTTCATTATGAACCCGAAACTACGCACCAATGACGAAGCGCATCCAGATAGAATCATCAATGTGGCAAACAACAAAGAAGTGCCTGCTACATTCACTAACTTTGGTTTTACTAATGATGGTTGGACTACCGATGAAAATGGAGTGAAATGTTTGCGTGTGTTAGCAGGGGCATCACTTGATATAGACTACGAAGCATTTAGTGGCTTTATGAGTGGAAACAACACAAACTCACTCACTATTGAATTTGATGTTGCTACACGCAATGTAGTGAACGAAACAGAGCCAATCATCCGTATGTGTACTTATTCCGTTACCGACCCAACTAAACACTATGGTATGGAGTTTAGACCTATGGAAGGTTGCTTTATGACTGCCAACAATCAAGTACGACTTGACCAAGATATTATGTGGAGAGAGGGTGTAAGAACACTTTTATCGGTAAATATTGTGTACAATCTTGCAAATAAAGGTATAAATTATATTCGTATATTCGTGAATGATTGTATAAATCGTGAGATGAAGTATGATGCCACAGACACATTCGTTCAATTGTTGGATGGTGAAAGAACATCACAAGGCATTCGTATCGGAGCAAGTCAAGCCGAAATCGACATCTATGGTATTCGTATTTATAAATCGGCATTGTCAAGTGGCGATGTACAACAAGATTTTAGAGCATCTTTACCATCGGCAGAGGAGAAAAATAAACATAGAGAGGCAAACGATATTTTGGTCAATGGTCTTATAAACTATGACAAAACAAAAGTTAAGTATAATACTTTGCTATGGACAAAAAATGAAAGAACAGTAGGCAATGCTCGTTTAGCAACTTATGGCGATGATAAAGACCAATTGCAATATGGAGATTTGGTCGTTAATATTGTGGGAGACAAGGTTCATTCAGGCACGTTACACAATGTTAATGATAAAGGTCAAGGTACATCGGCAATGTCTTATTGGAAGTGGAATCAGCGTTTTCAATTTGACGATGATGGTTACTTTGTAAACGAAAATGGAGAAAGGTTTGAGGGTATGTATCAATTGGAAGATGGTGTTCCATTTGCATCTCGTTTGGATGCTAAATTAAATTGGGCATCACCAATGCAATCTCATAAGATGGGTGGTACTGCACTCTATAACGATTGTTGGAAACAACTCATCGGCAACAACGATATTACTCTTACCGAAGGTGGTCAAGACTTCACTAACACTCCTAATGGCTATAAAGACTGCCGTGTAGCAGTTAAGCAAAAACAATTTATGATGTTCGTTCAAGAGAGCGAGTCAAGTGAGCCAGTATTCTATGGTCTTTTCACGTGGGGTGCAGGCAAGGGAGATAAACCTACATTCGGCTACAACAAAAAAGTATTCCCCGACTATACAATGCTTGAAGGTTGCGATAACAATATGCCTATGGTTATGCACCGAGTACCTTGGGATAGCCACGTTGAAGGGAACATCAAGACCGATGAGGTAGTTAAATACAATGGTCTTGACAATTGGGAACTCTCAATGGGTAGTGGTAACCTTTGGCAAGATTTCCAAACTGCCTTTAATTTCGTGTATTTATTGCACGATGATATTCTACCTTATGTTGGTAGTTATACTCAACTCATAGCCGATAAAAATGTAAATAAAGACCACGATTATTGGGTTACTACCGCAGATAGCAATGCTGCTAAATTCGACCTATTCCGTTACGATGAGGTAGATGAACGATGGGTAAATGCTGGTATTGAACGTGTAGTGCTTAACCTCAACCAACAATGTGGTAACATCATCAATAGTAGCGAGGTGGATTGGGATGCAATCAACACCAAATTCATCAAGAAACGTGTTGAGTTGTTCCAACAAGGCATTGGTGAATATTTCAATGTTGACGACTTACTATTCACTATGGCATTCTTGCTTATCGTGTGTGGTACGGACAATAGAGGTAAGAATACTTACCTATACAAAGTAAAAAGCACAAGCAAGATTATGTTCTTGCAAGACGACTTGGATACTATTTTCCTCAACAACAACGTAGGTAAGAAAACTAAACCTTACTTCATTGAGGTATTTGACAAAAACGAGATTGGCGAATATTATTGGACTTCTACTCGCAATGCGCTATATAATCTTGCACAACGAGCATTCCCTACCGAATTGCGCACAATGACCAAGAATATGCTATCTACTATGTCAAATCTTGGTGGTGGTACTCTTATGGGTTGCTTTGAGAAATACTTTACAAGCATTCAAGAATATTTCCCTGCTACTGCGTTCAACGAAACTGCTCGTTTGTTGTATGAGGATGCAGCCGTTGCGGTCAACGATGGTCGTTACAACCCTAACACATTGCCATTGCCACAATCACTTGGCAACTTGTTGGAAGCCGAAAAAGAGTGGATTAAAAACCGACTTGACTTTATTTCATCTTATGCAAGTTACGGACAATATGGTAGTGGCGAGCAAGCAGGTGCTTTGACTTTCCGTTCTATTGTTACTCTCAATGGTCAATCTCCGACATATAATTTCAAACTCACTCCTCACAAATGGATGTACCCAAGCATCGGTATTGGTGATAGTGCTATATGGAGTGGTGTTCGTGTTAAGGCTGGAGATACTTTCAATTTCCCTACATTGAAGTCCGATGGTAACACCAACATTCGTATTCTTGACATCAAGAAATATCGTAACATCGGTACTTGGGGTGATAAGTCGGTTGGTGAAGGTTTCTTGCTCGCTGGTGAACGATTGACCGAGTTTATTGCATCGGCTCAAACACCAGAGTTCCGACCTACATCAATGCAGATTACGGCACGCAATCTCGAAAAACTTGACCTTAATGGTATCTCTACTTTGGTTGGAGCATTAGACCTTTCTAAACTCATTCGTTTGCGTGAGGTTGACTTACGTGGTACATCTCTCACAACTGTTACTCTACCTAATAGTGATGCGCTTCGTATATTACACTTACCTGCTACTCTTACAAGCATTCGTATTGATAACCAACCTAACTTGGAAGAGGTTACATTTGAGGGTTATGGTGCGCTTACCGACATCTATGTTGACACTCGTAGAGCAGGTTCACTCAACTCACAAGCAATAGCACAAAATGTTTATACTGCGCTTAAAGACACCAATGCACAAATCCAATCTACCTACCTTAACATTGATTGGACTAATGTAACTATTGATATGTTTATGTGGTACACCGAAGTGCAGAAGGCGCAAAACACTCGCATTACGGGTAAGATTGCACTCTATGAGCCTAACGCATATACCAATGTGGTTACTTTTGAACGCAAGAATATCATTAACCAACGATGGGGTAATGTTGACTTTGAGGATGCAGAGGACTTTGGTGGACTAAAACTTACTTATACTCTCTCTTATTGGAGTGGTGGTAAGGTGAGAGGTAATTTCTACAACGATGGCAACTATGAATATCAGTTTAGTGTAGAGCCGACTAATAGTTATAATAACAACTTTACTAAAATTGTATGGACTATTGCTCAAAAGCCTAACAACGCAAGCACTATTGTAAGTATCAATGAAAAGAGTGGTTTGCTTTATGTTGACCCTACAACTTTGTCAGATATACCCGATACTGCGATTATTCGTGCTACATTGCATATTTTTGTTGGTAGTGAGATTACGGAGGTTGTGGTTGAGAAAACTATAAATTTGTATAAGAGAGAGATACAAATTCTTGACTATGTGTTGTATGATGGTACATATTGTTCGCCTAATGAATGGGATGGAGAAAAAACACCTATTGCTCGTTGCATTTATAAAGCACCAGTAGATAAAAATGGAGACCCTCTTTATGTAGGTGATGGTCGTGGTGCTTTAGACCCAAGTAAGTTCAAACATAAGGCTATTGGAGTTCCTATATCACATTTTAAATACAATAATATTATGTCTTATAGATGGGGATATAATAGAGAGATGAATATTTCGGTAATTGGAGAAGATGGAACAACCACTAAAACACCTTTGTTTGTTGATGGTGTTATTCCAACATCATTACAACTAACTGTTGGTGTGAAATATATAACTGATTATGGAGCAACTACGGGACTTACTAAAGATAGCATTTTAGGTGATACTTTAGAGGACATAGAAAACAATGGGTTTAAAGTATATAAACAAAATGTCTTAATGGGTAGTGGACTTACGAGTCATTACGAAACTCAAGAAGATATAGAGTATAGAACATTAACGGAAGAACTTGCAGAACTTGCTGGAGATGGATATAAGGCAGGTGATGTTGTTAATAAAGGCTATGCTAATACATTGAGGATTATAAGACAAAGAAATATAGTATTAACTAAAAAATTAAATTATTTAAATGGTCAAAAGGTTGAAGAATTTGAAGATGAAGAATATCCTTTAAATTTAAATATCCCTTCTGAAAAAACAGATGGAACTATGAGTGAGATGGATAACCTAATGATACTTATGAATAATATAAAAGAAACTATGAAAAACCCACCTTATAGTTTTGATAATTATGATTCTTGGGATGTATTATACTATCCAATGGCATCCATTTGTTATGCTTACGAACCTAAAGTTAAATATAATGAAAAATTAGCAGATAAATACAAAAAACGCAATTGGTTCTTGCCTCCATTTGGCTTATTGGTACGTTTTTATTATTATTTATCCATTGAAAAATCATTACAAGATTCATTTTTTACTTTTAGCACATATATATACTCTTCTTCTGATGAAACCGAAAGTGGATATAATGTGGCTGGTATGCAAATGAGTAATGGTACATTTCAGTTTTTTAATACACGCAAACATTTTAACGAAGCAATGACTCTGCCAATGATAGCCATCTAAACAAATCAACAATTATGAACTACACAAACGAACAACCGAAGCAAGCCTATTCACATTCTCCTTACATCTATATTAACGTAGGTGTAAGAGAGATGGCTTTAAGTGAAATACAAGCCTTATGGGAACAAGAACACCCACAAGAGCAACAAGAGATAACCGAAGAGTTTATCAACGAACACAAGTATTGCTATGAGCAAGTAAAGATACCGATGGGTCGTTGGAACTACTCTAATTGTGTTGATGCGCTTATAACGCACAAATACCCTAACGACAAGATGCAAGCGGTAATCAACAACTACCTACTTGACCCAACCGACACCGATGCACTCACCGAATTTACCGAGATGCAAGAGTATCGAAAATATTGCAAAGAATTAGCAAAACAATTAACACGAACAAAAGAATGAGAAAGATTTATTTAACAGCAGGTCATCGTGGTGGCACAACTGGAGCCAACTACAATGGCATTAAAGAAGCCGAAGAAACGATATGGCTTCGCAATGAAATCGCAGAACGATTGAGAAACAAAGGCATTGAAGTAAAGCTTGACAACGATAGCGCAAGTTTGTCGCAAGTCATTGCCACCATCAACACAAGCTGCAAACCAACCGACATCTGCGTAGACCTACATTTCAACGCAGTAGGCAATCCAAGTGCTAATGGCACAGAGGTGTTCAAGCCATTTAACTCATCGGACACCGAAATAGAGGTAGCAGAGGACTTGTTGTACTCTACTTGCATGGTACTCAATACCAAGAACAGAGGAGTAAAGAGAGAGGGCGAAGGAACACACCAACGACTTGCTATGCTCTCGGATGTAGCTTGTAATTCAGTCTTGGTAGAGGTGTGTTTTATAAGCAACAAAGAGGATGCTAACAAGTATAAAGAGAAACGTGAAGAATTAGTATGGATTTACGTAGAAAATTTATTGAGATGGGCGCATAGTTAACAACTTTGGTAAAGAATTTGTATATGGAATTAAGAATTTATATCAACAATAGACCAATTTCCGATTGGAAATTGAAAGCTCTTAAAGGGACATTGAACGCGCTAACAGCACCAGCTAAAGCGAAAGCAATCGTGTACAACGAAAACGCTTCTATTGACGGTGCGAGAGCTGTGAACGTACCACGACGCGTGCAAAAGCGCAATGTAGCGTTGTCTATGATTATGCAATGTAATTCGTTGGTAGAGCTTGAACATTTTAAGAGATGTTTGGAAACTGAACTCACGTCGAAAGACGAGGTTGTTTTGAGTTGCCCAGAGCTTGGGTGTAGCTACTATCTCAAATATGTAGATATGGATAAATATAGCAATTTTGACAACGCAGGTAAAGCAACATTTGTTTTGAATTTCGTAGAACTAAACCCAACAAGGAGGACTAAGATGTGAAAAAGCAAAATAGACTTGAATGGTGGGAGTGTGTGTTATTATTAGTAGCTACAATCTCGCTCATTATAATGCTCTCGGCTTGTACAACTATTAAGTATGTACCTGTGGAGAAAGTAGTAACCAAAGATAGTTTAGTAGTAAAAAAAGAGATTGATAGCGTATATGTCAAAGTTAAGGAGTTTGTTAATGGAGATACAATATATCGTGATAGTATCGTATTTCGTTATATATTGCGTAGCGATACTATTTATAAGACTGAGCGAGATAGCATACCATACCCTGTTGAAGTGGTTAAGGAAGTTGAAAGATCACTTAATTGGTACGAAAAAACGATGATACGACTTGGGTGGGCATTGATAGTATTATTTGTTGGTATTGTTTGGTGGAAGGTGGCAAAGTTGTACATCAAGAGAAGTGCATAAAATGGAAAGTTTTTGCCCCTCTAAACTGCACAAAATGGAAAAATAAGGGTGTAAATTTTTGCTTAATTTTTATGATGTACTTAAATTACTATATATCAACAATTTGCAACGGAAAAATAATTTGCTCACGAAATATATGTCGTTAGCAAAACCTACTAAAACCTGCTAAAATTGGCTAAATTAGCAAGAATTATCTGATACTTTCTGATAATTTTGCAAAAACTATCAGAAATTTAAGAGCAATTTAAGAGCAATTTAAGAGGTAAAACTTAACAACTGAAAATCTCACTACCCAAGCGGTAGAGTAGAAACGAGAGCGAGTAATATCGCTCGCTCTTTGCTTTTTTTAATTATGGAAGAAAACGAAGAATTTATTTGGTGGAATTATGTTCGGGAAGTTTGCTTCCTAAACATATAAAAAAGGCGAGGGTAAAAAACACCCTCTGCCGTATTATAAAAAAGAACCGGGAACTCTTTTTTTTAATGCAAGATACACGAACCTTACACGAACGACAGAGGGAGAAATCTTATCTTTGTTTGTGCAAGTTTTTTTTTATTGCACAACAGCAAATAATAACAATTTAACCAAATTATTATGAAAACCAAAATTTTCAATTCAATTCTACAATGTGTAGTAGAAGCTACTGAGTTACCAACCGAACAAATCTTGAGCCTTAACAAGAAGCAAGAGATTGTTGAAGCAAGAGCAATGATCGTTTACTTTGGAAGACGTTATGGCTTATCGTGCGACTTTCTTAGAGAAAAGCTTAATAAGAAAAGTACCTATGCCGTTCGCTACTTAGAAGGCGAATTTGGAGGTATGCTTAAATGCTCATTTTCGCTTCGAGAAGCAACTAAAGCTGTTGAGCAAAAACTTGCAAATATCTTGCCAAATACAAGCAAATGAAAATTTTAGTGAGCCAATAAAGCTCACTATTTTTGTATCGTCAAAGTTGCAACAAGACAAAAGTAATTTTATTGTTTAATCTTTTAAATTTAGGTATTATGTCAGACAAGACTTATGTATTTAATTCTGGAGAGGGTGCATCTAATGGTTTGATGAACTCTATCGTACCGATGCTACAACAACGAGGTATTGACCCAGCATATCTTATGGGTATGATGAATAATGGTGGTTTCGGTGGTTTTGGCGGTGGTGGATGGAATGACATTATCGCATTGATTGTGGTAGCTGCTATTTTCGGTAACGGAAACTTTGGTTTCGGTGGTAATGGTAACAACAACACTGCAGAACGTGAAATGTTGATGTCCGCTATTCAACGTAACGGAACAGATATTTCTCAACTTGCACAATCTATTGGTTGTTCTACTGGTCGCATCAACGATGCTATCAACCAAGTTACATCACAAATCTGTAATTTGGCAGGACAACAAGGTATGTCGTTCCAACAAGTTATCAACTCTATTCAAGCAGGTAATAGCGCATTAGCATCACAACTTTGCTCATGCTGTTGCGATATTAAACAAGCAATAGGTGGTGTTAACGTAGGTATGGAACGTGGTTTCGCTTCTGTAGCTTATGAAACACAACGTCAAACTTGTGATATTGAGAAATCAATTGCTGGTTCTACTGCTCAAATTACTGCTCGTCTTGATGCAATGGAAAAAGCAAATCTCTATGACAAACTTGATGCGCTTCGTGAAAAGAATAGTGTTCTTACTACTCAGCTCAATCTTGAACATCAAAACCAATTTACTGCTAATGCTATTGCACAAGCTGTGGCTCCACTTAATGGCGCAGTTGCAAATTTACAATCTGATGTTGATTGTATTAAGTGTAAACTTCCACGCACAGAAACAATAGTAGCACAGCCAGATTACGTTCCGGTTCAACGTTCTATCAATGTTGGTTATGCTCCTTATTGTGGAACTGGCTTTGGTTTTGGTAATTGCTTTGGCGGTTGGAATGGAAATAACAACCTTTGGGGTTGATAACGAATAAAGGAGGTATGTTATGGCAGTATTACCAGCATATATCAACGTAAACCAATCTGGCATCCCTACATTGAGTTCATTGGGTGTGAGTGTTTCTACTACCCAAGTAGCATTTGATTTCAACAATCATGTTAATGTAGGTCGCCCATTTAGAGGTTTATTGATTATTCGTTTAGCACAAGCTATACCAACAGGAACTACTGCTACTTTGCCTATCGTGTTTACTTCTAATGGTGGTAATGCTCAAGCCGTTACCACCTTTAATGGAGAGCCAGTTACGGTAGGTGATATAGCAGGCACAGGAGTTTATCTCTTTTGGTATGAGGCTCAAACAAACACACTTCAATTATTAACAGCAATAGTTTAATTCTATGTTTCAAAACTTAAGAAAAGGCACACCTATGTATGTGCTACACAAGCAAGACGCAAGATTAGAGATAGGTGAAGTTACAAATGTAACACCACCACAAGCGATGTATAATCATGGCTATCAAAATGGACAATATGTGCCACCTAAGATGTGCGTAGATGTTCAAATGAATATCGAAGGTAATATTATTAACTTGCAAAAATTACAAGCGGAAGCAAGTATTGCAGATGAAAATGGTATGATTGTAACTGACAATAGAGATGCTATCTTATCTGAGATTGATATATTGTCAAAGAATAGCCAAAAGGTTCTTGATAGTGTAGATTATCATACAAGTATTGTTGAGAAATGCAAATTATTGGTTGAGGATTTAAATCCACACATCAAGAAAGAAGCAGAACAAGCCAAAGAGATAAATGACCTTAAACAACAAGTAAATGGTCTATCAGAAGACTTGGGCGATATAAAGAGTATGCTAACAAGAGTTTTAAGCAAAAAAGGTAAGGAGGAATAATTATGGGATTTAATATGTTAAGAGAACGAAGCCACAATAAAGGCTTTGAAAAGTTCAAATCTAAACTCGAAGAAACTATCGAAACACTTGAAGAATTGTGTGAGAAAGTTGAAGAGATGGAAGAAGAATTTGGTGAACGCGATGGCGGTTACGGAGAACGTGATAACTATGGCAGACGTGGTGGTTATGGTGAACGTGACCAAGACGATGGTTATGGTGAACGCAGAGGTGGTCGCAGAGGTCGTTAATTGTTTAACCTGTGGGGACTGAAATATGTCCCCACTTTAATACATAAATTATGGATAGAATGGATATATACGAAAGAAAGCCAGCTGGTATGGAAGAATATCTTGCAAACTACGGATGGCACTTCTCAAAGGCAATGTGTATGTGGGCAATCTCCATGATGAAAGATAGAGAAGGTCAGAAAGTCAAAGCACACGAAAAACAAGAATTGGAAGACTTGCTAAAAGCTAATAACATAAATGTAGAGATTAAAGGTTACGATGCAGTTTATGTTATGGCAATGGCGAAAGCAGACTATTTCAAAAGTTCAATAGTTGATGATGTCCACTTGATGAAATTCGTAGGTGATTATCTTGGAGATAAAGATGGCTACGAAGGAATAGCATTTACTCGCTTTTATGCCGATTGTATGGCAAAAGGTATTCCTGTGCAATGGGATGATATGCTATGATAGCACGTACAATACATATTAACGATTGGGTAGCGCACTTTTACTTTGCGATAGATACCTATTGGGAACGTGATATAGTTGGTCGGTTGCGTAAGTTAGGAGCCAGTGATCGCATTGTGTCGCAAGTCAAAAAGAATATGCGTAAGAATGCGATGAATAGTGGATTTACCTATAGTAAGCCAGCAAAAAGGGAAAGTGTTGTAGTTATAGGTCGTTCAAGTAATGGAGGAGAATTCTTGAATAGTTGCACTCACGAGATACGGCACTTGGTTGATGATATTGCTAAAGCAGATGGCATGCCGATATGCGGAGAAGGGGTTGCCTATCTAACCGGAGATATAATAAACAAAATATCGGACATCGTTTGTAAATTCTCTTGTAATTGCTGTAGAAATGGAAACAATCATAAGCACAATAATTGAGAACTTTGATGATATGACGCAAGCGGAACAATACCTAGCGTTGATGATATTGCGTGATTACTATTTATCTACGATGGTATAGCACCCAATCAATAACACGTCTATTTGCTTCGTCAACCTTCTTGCGATCAAAGTCAATATAGATGTCGGTTACTGTATTACCTCCGTGACCAAGCGCAGCAGCTATGGTTTCCTTTGGTATTTCAAGTTCGGCAGCTATGGTCGCCCACGTATGTCTTGCCCAATAGGTGGTAATTTGTGGGAATAAAGGTTTTATAGTTTTCTTGCCTTGTTTGCCTATATGAAGCTCTCCGACGTGTTGTAGAGCTTTGTTTAGGTATTTAGCATAGTCTTGGTGCTTGCCGTAGTTATCTGCCATATAAAGAAGCTTCTTTTGCCCTTTATATTTATTTATAATGTGTAAAGCTTCCGGAACTACCTTAATGGAGTACATTCTGCCTGTTTTAGCGCGGTGGTATTCGATGCGACCTTCGTTTGTTATGCTCTCCAGGTTGAATAAGTCCACGATGTTTATACCTATAAGGTAAAATATCAACATAAACATATCACGATGCTTCTCGGCATATTCTTCTACCGGGTAATTGCATAAGGTGCGAAGTTGTTCTACAGTTAGCGCGCGTTTAGCCGTTGGAACTGGTCGTATCTTGAACCTACGAAAAGGATATGCGGTTGTCAATTCTTCATCTATTGCATCGTTGAAGACTGCACGAATATTGCGCAAGTGAATATTTCGTGCATTTTTTGTATTCGTAAGTGCAAGAAAGTTCTCAAACTCCACCAACCAATCCTTTGTTATATCTTCAAACATTAGTTCGTCAACGTTGCTATTGAACGCACGAAGCCGATTGAGTGTTTGGATGTACACTCCACGTGTGCTCTCTTTTTTTGCGTTGGCGAACTTGAGCAAATGTGCCACGAACGGAGTGCGCATATCGGTTGCTTCGCCAGAGAACATTCGCTGAAGGGTGTTTTTGAGTTTAGTTGCGTCGTTGCCAAGTTTGCCTTCCGATTGCAATGTCATTATTGCCATATCAACATCCAATTTGCGACGAACGATGAATTGATTGAGAAAATTTTTATTTGGATGGTTCAATATTTTATTCGCTTTTGCATCCCATTGAGAAGGCAAAAGCTTTATATTTAAGTTTAGGTGCGCACTCTTACCCTTAAGTGTGATTGTTAATTTAAGCGGAGCCGGTTGTCCTTTGTCCGTTGCGCGTGTATCGAGATAGAATTTTGTAGTAGCCATAATCATTTGCAAGTTATTTGCAAGTAAATTGCATCATAAATATGCTATGTATGCCATAAATGTGCAAAGTTTATGCCAATTTCGGTATGTATTACTTGGTGGAGTTGTATAAAAAAAGGCTTAAAAATCAGTAAATAATCTGTTTTTAAGCCATTTAAAAAAGAGTGATCCCGGCGGGATTCGAACCCACGACCCACAGCTTAGAAGGCTTACTCTCTTGTTTTGTATATTATTGTGTATTAGCTTATTATAATAAGTGTTTTTAGAACTTGCAAGTTATTTGCAAGTTTTTTCTTTTTTAGGGGTTAAAAAACTCGCCTTTCCCGGTCAAAAGCCACGTTGGCGACACGTTATAATCTTCCACCAAATAGGTAAGCCAGGCAACTTGGAATATGTCGCGCTCCGGTTCTTTTTCGAGGGTGTTCATATTCCAGCGATTGATGCCGTAGCGAGCGGTGAATGTTTGCTTGCCACGAATGATTTTCTTTTCTTTCAAAATTTGTAAAGCTTCAAAAAATCGCTTTACTATTATTTGGCTGTGTTCTGTTTGCATAGCTGTTCTTGTCTTTGCATAGAAGCTCTAACTTGTGTTAGTGTTTCTTTATTGTAATCTTTAAGTAACTCTTCCCATTTGTCTATGGTTGTTTGGCTGAAACTGCGCCCAATAGTCATTTCTTGTAGCTCCTCTTTTGTCATTACTGGTATGTACTTTTCAATTTCGAGGAGTTGTAGTAGTTGTTTTTTGACGATGTCGGTATGAGGTATAATCATATTGCCTTCGCCAAGTATCAACCAGCGAGCGTTAAGGTTTGGAAATTTCTCTAACAATGCAACAATCGTCTTAATTCCTATGCCACCTTCTTTTAATAACTTATAAAGGTATTGAGGTGTCCAATCCATCATTTCGGCAAAATCTACTTGTTTGCCATTTGTGGTGTACTGTATTAGTTCTGCAAGTCTTGTGTTCATAGTTCGGAGTATATTTGTTCTATTGTTGTTCTAAAGTGTTCTATTTGCTCTAAAGTTTCTTTTTCGTTGATTGATGTTTTGATACACTTCGTAAGTTCGTCTAAAGCTTCAAAAGCTTTGGCTGTAGCGTTGTCTATTTTCTTTTCAGATGTTCTATCAACTGAGAGCCACTTGGTGTATTCTTTTTCTGCTATACGAATTGCGTTAACATTTATTCTTTCATAGATTTCTTTTTGCAATTCGGCTATATTTTTGCCTAATTCTATTTGAATACCCTTTGCTGTTTGTTCCTCTGCCCAAATAAAGAAATTTTCAATGTCGCCAACACGAAGGATAAAGGTGCTTGTCTTTGGTGTTGAAGCAATCAATTCAATACTATCATTGAATATACGGAAACGATTTGGGGCTTCCATATCATAGCAAACTACATTGGTCTTTTCCTTCATCAAGAGAGCAAGTGCTTTTTCTTTACGTTGTTTATATTTCTCTTGGTCGTATTCTCTTTTGAATACTTCTAAGGCTGCGTCAATAACCCTTAATTCATTTTGATAGTCCTTTCTTTTTCTATATAAAATCATTAGTCTATCGTATGAGTGCTGTGCTTGAATATGGCAACTTTTGATATTTTCCTCGTAGGTTTCTATTGCTAAATCAATATCACCGCTTTTTTCTTGCTCTTCCCCCAAATTATTAAGTTCGTAACACTTAGATCTTATTTGCATTGCATTGTTGTATTCTTCTTTATTTGAGAGTATTTCTCGGTATTCTTTTTCGCTTACATTGTACTTTGTTTCCCCTCTTGATATAGCCTTTAATAAATCAATCTTTAATTGATAAGGTAAAAAACCAGCATGCTCGTGTATAAAATTGTGTATATTCACTTCAAAAGCTCGCATTCCAGGTTCTATATCTCTTACTATTGGTTTGTGCGTTGGAATTTCCGGTTCGTTTGCTTTGCCAATAAGGATAACTATTAGAACGATAACCACAATACATATTATAATAATTGTTATCATCTTTTTTCAATTATAGAGATTAAACGATCAATTTGTTCTTGGCTCTTGGTTATCTGATTTGCCTGTTGTTTTATGATTGCCAAAAATTCGTCAACGTTAGTTTGTGTATTGCTCTGAACAGTCACATTTTGCCCTTGAATGTTGTCGCCATTTTCGTTGTTTAGGGTAACTTTTTCTTGATTTTGCGAAAAATTTCTGCTTTTTAGCATCTCTCCTTCGCCATAAAGCAGCCATTCTCGGTTTAATTCGGGGAATTGCTTTAGAACATTGTTTAGGTAGTCTTTGCCAAAACTTACCCTCATTGCATTGACGTAACCGACTGATAGTCCGCACATTCGCTCAAATTGGGACATTGTAATTCCTTTGAATTTCACAAATTCCCTAACTCTGTCTTTAACTGCCATAAAATCAATAAGTTATAAAAATGTTTTAATTTTTTTATAAAAAAGTTTCAAAAAAAATTTGTCAGTTTGAAACTTTGTTATAAATTTGCAACGTAATTCAAAACAAACAAAGTAACAAACTTTGTAACTGATTGCAAAGATAATGAAATTTTTTAATAAAAAAGCAATAAACTAAAAAATTTATGGATTTTAGAACAGTAACGGAAAAAAAGAGAGCAGAGAGAGACTCTCGAATTGTTAAGAAGTATTTGAAAATGACGACTGCTAATCCAGAAGTTGCGGTATATCGGATAATGGAAGCGATAGCAGTGGAAGAGGAAATGACACGTCAAGGTGTAATGGGAATTTTGAGAAGAAAAAATATTATTCAAAAAAAATAAACCTTTAATATTAACGCATATGAATACTCTATTAAACAAAGTCACAGCCGTAACCATGATGGTTGGCGCAGTAATGATGTTTTCAGTAATGATGTACAACATTGTTCTAATGTTCGGTAGAACATACATTTTCAAATACGAGTGTATTGTGTTGTTCTCGGTTATGGTGTTGCTATCGGTGGCATTATTCAAAGGAGGTGTTAAACAATATAAAGGAGAAGAATTATGATAGCAACGGAACCACAAGTGAGTATGACGGGTAGGTACTCATCTAAAGAAACAAGCACATTGCTTGATATACATCGCAACACATTGCGTAATTACACGAATAATGGAGATATTAAGTGTGGTTATCGAAAAACTAATGGACGCAGGTTTTTTCTTGGGAGTGAGATTTTGAGATTTTGGAAAGCACAATTATAATCTGCCAAGGAGCCACTCCCTCTGAATAAAGCCACCGAAGAGGGTGCTGAATTCGTAGTCGTATGGGATAAATGTAGGGAATGAGCCTATAACGGAAGTTGCACTATGGAACCGAAAAATCGTCAACTCACCCCATGTACGTTCTGATAGCCTGGGAACTCGCTCAGAGGGAGTATTTTTTAGGGAGTATGGGAGTTGATAGCTCTCTACTCCACAAGCAAGCAAAGCCCGAAGCTGTAAGAGGGCGACTAAATTCTAAAAACTATGAATGGATTACAAATTCAGAACACAGAAATGTTAGAAGTAATCAATCGCACAGAGATTGACATGCAAATTGCGACTGCTAAACGTTATCCGCGCGATTTACCAACAGTGTTACGTCGCATACGTGAGAGTGCCACAGAGGACTCATCAGTAGCACAAGAGTGTTTCTACGCATTGCCACGTGATGGCAAGACCATTGAAGGACTATCGGTTCGTATGGCTGAAATCATGGCTGGAGCATGGGGTAACCTTCGCGTTCAAACACGTATCATTGGCAATGATGGCAAGACTATTACTGCACAAGGTATCTGCCATGATTTGGAAACTAACACAGCCGTATCGGTAGAGGTTAAACGTAGTATTATTGACAAGAAAGGTAACACCTATTCAGAGAACATGCAAGTGACAACTGGTAATGCAGCATCGGCAATCGCATTCCGTAATGCAGTGCTAAAGATCATTCCTAAAGCAGTAACGAATAAAACAATCGAAGAGGTGAAGAAGGTAGCTATAGGTTCTACCAAAGACCTCAAAACACGCAGAGAGGGTTGTATTGCATCGTTCGTAGCAAGGGGCATCAGCCAAGATGTATTACTTAGTTACTTGGAAATTGAGCGAATTGAGGACATTGATAGCGAAATGCTATTTAACCTTGCTGGATTGTATAATTCGATTAAAGAGGGGATGATAACCATAGAAGAGATATTTGGCGAGGTAAGTCAGAAACAACAAGGCAAGACGGCACTTGAAAAAGCAAAAGCAGCTAAAGCGAAAGCAATGCAAGCAGCGCAACGACAAGCAAGCGCACAAATTGTAGATGTAGAAATTATAAACGATAAAGGAGGTAACTTATGAGCTACACAATAATTAAGGCAAAAGACCGCAAAGAATGGTTACAACATCGTGGCTTTGGTATCGGTTCAAGCGAGGTAGGAACAATCCTTGGGCTTAATCCATGGGAGACACCATATCAACTATGGCGCAGAAAAATGGGTATAGATGCACCGAAAGAAGAGAACTTTGCAATGCGCGCTGGGCATTATTTGGAAGATGCGGTGTCGAAATTCTATGCAGACGCAACAGGCAAAGAGATTATCAAAGCATCGGCTGGAGATTGGTTGATTGTGAATGATGAGAGAGATTATTTGAGAGTGTCGCCAGACCGCACATTTTGGTTGCCTAATATGCCAAAAAATGACCGCAATAAAGGCATCTTAGAGTGTAAAACAACGCAGATGAAGATTGATGAAAACGACTTGCCTATGCATTGGTTCTGTCAATTACAATATCAACTTGGGGTGGCAGAACTTCAACATGGAGCTTTAGCCTGGTTAACAGCAGGGCGAGATTTTGGTTACAAAGACATTGTATTTGACCAAGAGTTCTTCGAATATATGGTAGGTGAGGTTGAACGATTTTGGGTTGACAATATCAAGGGAGGTAAAGAACCAGATATGTTTAATGTGGATGATGTAGTATTGCGCAACCCACGACATGTAGTAGGTAAGTTTATCGAAGCCAACGACGAGATCTTGGAAGAGTTGGCAGAGCTTCGAGATATTAAATCGGAAGTGTCGCGTTTGGATGCACGCAAGAAAGAACTTGAGGAGCGAGTGAAGATGATGATGGGCGATGCCGAAGCACTTGTAGCACCAGGAAGTTCACAAGCGAAACCACAGATGTTGGTTACATGGAAAACATCGAAAGATAGTTTGAAATTTGACGAGAAAAAGTTTGCAGCGGAAAACCCCGACACCTACGCAAAATATCAGTTTACAAAGTCGGGTTCACGAACATTTTTATTAAAGTAAAATTATGGCTTATCAAGAAAGATTTGACATGTGGTGTGGCAACTGGTACATACATGAAAGACGGAGAAGAACGTAAACGTTGGAGCAAAATCGGAGTTGCATTCAAAGACGAAGATGGCTCAATGTATGGAACGATTGACATGATTCCTTTGACTGAGGGTGGCAAAATCAAATTTGCACTATTCAAACCGAAGGAAGAACAAGCGCAAGCGAGACCAGTACAACAGCAAACGTATCGTCAAGAAGACGAACCACCGTTCTAATTAACAAAGCGAGGGGGAGTGCCAAAAATGATTATTAACAATACAATTATATTTTTGAGCTCGGCACTCTCCCTTATTAAAAAACAAAGCTATGAAAGACTTTAATAACACTTGGATAAAGATATATAGAGGGATGTTGGACTGGGAGTGGTTCTCAATCTCCGAAATGGTTCACTTGTTTATATATCTGCTATTAAAGGCGAATATTGAAGATAAGAATTGGCGAGGAATAGAGGTGAAAAGAGGGCAACTGATTACATCTGTAGCTACAATCAATAACGAAACACACCTTTCAGAGCAAACGATAAGGACTTGTTTGAAACGTCTAATTTCAACAAACGAAATAACAAGCAAAACAACAAACAAATACACATTGATAACTATTTGTAACTATGAAAGTTATCAAGAGAAAAAAGAAGAGATTAACAAGCGAATTAACGAACAATCTAACAATCAAGTAACAAACGAACAACAAACAAGTAACAAACAACTAACAACAACTAAAGAATATAAGAATAAAAGAATAAAAGAAGTGGTGAAAGAAAAAGAAAAAGAAAAAGAAAGTTGCGACCAGGACCACAGCCACCACTTTTTATTTGAAGTTGTTTTTAATCTATTCAATCACTACTTCATAAAGAAAGCATCCATGGAGAATAAAGCAGATTGCAATGCGATCAATAGAATAGCAGTGATCTGCGGAAGTGAAGAAAGGTGTAATATTTTGTTTGAGTATCTTAATGAAGAAAAGAAATACTTCAAATTCCACGTTGGAGCGTTTGCAAATATGGCAGGTGAGAAGATGGACGAAGCTTTGGTGAGGATTGCAGTCAGAGAGCAAGAAAAAGAGAACAACCAGAAAAAATTAGCTCAAGCAAGGGTTCAAAAGCAAGAGGAAGAGCAGAGGGAGGTTGAACGACAGGCGCGATTTGTTAGGGCAATAGAGATTGGGGAAGTTCTTGCAAAGGAGATTGAAGGTTATGAGAAGGTGCCGTTTCCGAAACGCAAAGCAATCCAGCTTGAAATAGCCGAACAGATGCCATATGAGAAAAATAGCGAAAAAACAATCAAAATGTATTATTCGCTTATAAATCTTAATAAAGCAGAATAAAGCGATTTAAGCGAGTTTTAGATTTAAACCGATTAGTTTATCGTTTTTGAATAGAAACTCGCAGAAATCGCAAGAAAAATACAAAAAACAAGCAAAAAACTAATAACTATGAAAGCAATATTAGAAAAAATCAACAAAATGAACCATTCTGAGCTTAATCAGCTTGAAAGTGCAATTGATAGCAGACGTATCTGGTTGGAACGTCGTGAGGACTGGGATAGGGAAGAACGCGAGGAATATTTGAGAGACCAAGAAGAGTATGAACACCCACAATTTTGAGATATTATGAAACCATTGTTTATCGCATCTTGTAGCTTTGGAAAAGACAGTATAGCAACCATCTTGCTTGCGCTTGAGCATGGGGAACCACTTGATAGAGTAGTATTTGCTGAAGTTATGTTTGACCATAAGCGTGGCATCAGTGGAGAGATACCAGAACACATAGAGTGGATATATACTACAGCAATCCCGGAACTTGAACGTATGGGTGTCAAGGTGGATGTGGTTAAGGCGACGACCGATTATGTACACTGGTTTCATAACATACCGAAAGGTAAGTATTTCCCGAAAAAAGAGGGATTCTTAATTGGAGGTATGTGTAAACTAAATTCTATGTGTAAGGTGAAACCTATTCGTGATTATTATAAGAAGTTTGGAGACACTCCAGTTGTTCAATACATAGGGATTGCAGCAGATGAGACTAAGAGGTTAAAGAGGATGAAAGGAAATAAAGTGTCGCTATTAGCCAAATATGGTTATACGGAACAAATGGCAATGGATTTGTGCAGAAAACATAATCTTGTAAGTCCTATATATCAGCTAAATAATAGGGGGGGT
The DNA here is from genome assembly GCA_045614825.1 of Candidatus Aphodosoma sp. Lineage (GTDB taxonomy): Bacteria > Bacteroidota > Bacteroidia > Bacteroidales > Paludibacteraceae > Aphodosoma. The sequence goes on from JAZLDO010000186.1 coordinate 35,017, forward strand.
GTTGGTTCTGCCCGAACGCAAAGGTTAAATATTTTGTACAACTGCGCAGAGACCATCCACATTTATGGAAGGAGATTTTGCAGTTAAGCAAAGATGAAAATTTGATTAGTCAAAATTTCAAATATGGTAAAAGCATATTTGAGATTGAACAGGAGATGAATAACATTGAACTTAATACTAAATTACAATTAAAGTTGGATTTATGAAAGCGCATTTGAATGAGTGTGGAGTGTATGTTAATAACATTCTCACTGAGGTAGAAATAGACGCAACACATAGCATAACTATCAGAGTAGCGAACTGCGATGATGGTTATCGGGCAAAATGTGAGTGGCACTGGGGAAATTGGGGTGTAGGTTCTCCTGTTATGAAGTCAGATGAACCATACAAGAAAGACTATGAAGCTATAATAGCTGCTATAGCCGATGCAATAAAATGGGTTGATAAATGCAGAGAGGATGAAAGGAACTCTCTGAAAAAGAACCTTGAAAATTTGATACAAGAATATAAAGAACAACGATTTCAACAACTAAAATTATTTTAACATGAAAGACTGGGTCGGTAATCAAAATAGTATTTTTAAGACATTAGGAGCAAGCAATCACACAGACAAAGAACGTCAAAAAGAGGATTATTATGCAACAGATCCAATAGCAGCTAAACTGCTATTACAAGTAGAAAATTTTGATACAAATATATGGGAATGTGCTTGCGGAGAAAAACATTTGGCTAATGTTTTTGAAGAATATGGTCATATAGTAAGAGCAAGTGATTTGATACAAAGATGTGATTGTGAAATCTATGACTTCTTATCAATGGAAAATACCGAATGGAATGGTGATATAATAACTAACCCACCATATGCAATGGCTCTTGATTTTATTTATAAAGCATTATCTATCATACCAAGAGGTAATAAACTTGCAATGTTTCTTAAAGTGCAATTTATGGAGGGTAAAGAAAGGAAAAACCTTTTCCGTGAATTTCCACCAAAAGTTATTTACATATCAAGTTCGCGAATAATGTGTGCCAAAAATGGCGATTTTGAGACGATGAAAAAAGGCGGTGGATCGGCTGTTGCTTATGCTTGGTATGTTTGGGAGAAAGGATATAAGGGAGATACTATTGTTAGATGGATAAATTAAATGAAAAATTATTGAAATTATGAAAATAGATAGCAAAGGATATATTACACTAACTCCTCGTGAGAGTGATGAAATTATGGAATGTTTAGAAACTCTCGAAGCGATGAGTGGCGCATACGATGAGGATTTTACAAGAGATTGCCAAACAGCAGGTAGATATTCTAATAAACTTTTAAATTTAAAAATTTCTTTAATTGATAAAAAAATAAAATAGGAGGAGAAAAATGACAAAATTCATAAAAGTAATAAACTCATATGGTAACACGATTTACATAAATCCAGACCGCATATTGCACTTTGGAGGTTGTGAAGACTCACCTTATTTTGAATTAGGCGAAGAGGCGTTTAATGTTAAAACACCTTTAAGTGAAATTGTAGAACAATTAGTAGAAAACGGATATCTGAAAGGAGGTAACAATGAAAATGACTGAATTGAGATTAGGTAATTTGGTTGTGTATAATAACCAAATAGTCAAGACGACAGACCTACATTATGATATGTTTGCGTGTCGTGGGCTTGATGATAATGGTTGGATGTGTACTGGTCGCATTAGCGAGGTTCACCCCATCGAACTCACTGAAGAGGTGTTGGAGAAAATTGGGTTTAAGAAAGAAAGACAACTAATAAGTAATCTTTTTTATTTAGATTATGAAACAGATGTAGATAATATAATTCGGGTGAAATATGTTATATATCCAAAAGCCCCATCTTTATTAAAAATTACAACTTCTCAATGTGGAAATTATGAATGCTTTGAATTTATGAAACGAGGTATCAGGTATCTCCACGAGTTACAAAACGCATACTATTGTCTAACAAATAAAGAATTAGAAATTGAACTATGAACAAAGTAGGAGATAAAGTTCGAGTTAAATCACTCGAATGGTATAATAAGAATAAAGATGAATATGGTGAAATCATAATGGATACTCATATATTTACAACATTTATGGCGAAACATTGTGGAAGTATTGTTACCATTGATTTTGTCTGCCTCGATAGTTATAATATTAAAGAAGATGATGGTCTTAATGGTTGGACTGACGATATGTTTGAAGGACTTGTAGAAAGAGAATTAAATGAACCACAAGACAATGAGCAAACACTTAATGCAGTTGACGATGTTGATTGCGTGAAACCAGTAGTATTTGAAAACATCGTATTCCCTAACGAAAACTACGCAGACAAAGTAGAACTATGTTTAGGTAATGCCTACGAAATAGTTGTTGAGGATGGTAGAACATTCGTGCAGAAAAAGAAACCGAAATACCCACCGACTTATGTAGAGTGTTGTAAAATATTAAATATACCCGACAACGTACATACAATAATAGGGTATAAAAGTTGTGAACTTGAAATTTTTCAAAGAATTCTCATTTGTCGTGATGCTTATTGGAAAATAGCAGGTGAACAAATGGGGTTAGGTAAATCTTGGGAACCTGATTGGAACGAGTCGAAACCGAAAGATACAATAGTTGTTATTGAAAATGAATTAGTAAAACGTTATGCTTTAACACAAAATTATATTCTTGCTTTCCCAACCGAAGAAATGCGAGATGATTTCTATGAGAATTTTAAGGGTTTAATTGAAAATTGTAAAGAGTTATTATGAAAAAGTTTTGTTGTATAATGTTGATTTTATCTTTAGCATATAATCTATTTTGCGTGTTTTATTTCATCTCTGATTGGAAGTCGGTTTTATTTTATCTAATGAGTGCATTTTGCGCTTCAGCATGGCTTTTTGTTTTTCACTTAGAAGATATTATAAAAGACCTTGCAGAGTTAAACGACTATAATCATAAATTGATTGGTAAATATATAGATCTGGCTACACTTCAAAAAGAAAGAGAAGAATTGTATGAGCAAGAAATAGAGGAATTAAAAAATAAACTAAAAGAAAATAATATTGAATTATGAAAATTTGGAAATTAATGATTTTATGGAATAGTCCATATAAAAGATGTAAAGAATGTGTAAGGCATGGTAGTTATAGAACGTCGAAAAAACAAGTACTTGTTGGAGATTATAATTGTAAACATAACTGTCTTAACAAGTCGTTCTCAATAGGAAAACTTTATGTATGTTGGCTTTGTTATAAATAATTAGATTATTAAAAAAAGAAAAAATGAAAGCATTAACTATTAAGCAACCATACGCGCATTTAATTGCGTGCGGAATTAAAGACATAGAAAATCGCAGTTGGCAAACCAAGTACAGAGGTCGCATCCTTATTCACGCAGGCGCCACCCAATTCAAAGGTGGTTGGGATGCTCTCACTCAATCACAAAAACACGAAGCACGTTTTAATGTTGGCGACACAGCTCACATGTCGGCTATCATCGGATCTGTTGAGATTGTAGATTGCGTAAAAAACCACCCATCTATTTGGGCGAATGAAGGAGAATGGAATTGGGTGCTTGCTAACCCTGTTTTGTTTGATGAGCCAATATTGAACGTGAAAGGTAAATTGTCGCTTTGGGAATACACCGGAGAGCTGCCTTCGGCTAAATCAATTCACGAAAGTATTCTACACACCGATGCGAAAATGACTGCGCACCTTATGCTTGAAAAACTCACGTTGAACGATACAATGCAGATTGCTTTTGTTCCACTAATCATAGCAGAAATGGCGTGGAAATATGGTCTCAAAGCCGTAGACCAGGCGAAAGATGATCGTGTTGAGCCGGTGAAAAAAATTTGCCGATGTATTAAAACATTGCGAGAAGCTTACAATGCTGAAATTCGTAAAGACCTACGTTACGATAGCTTTGTTGGGATGGTCGAACAAGCCGACCAATTCTGTAACGAAATATACGTTGATATGTTAAAATTGTTTTTCGCAGTAAACAACGAATTTAAGCGAGCATACCCTAACGAGAAATGGGATAAAATGCGAAGCTATGCTCTCATATCGGAAAAGTTGATAGACGTACTTGACCACTACAACAAGGAAATGGATGTATTCTTAAGCGAAAAATTAAACCGAGAAGTTGAGCCCACAAAAATAAATAGAATGGTAGAAGGTTTGCGAACAGCAATGGTTGAGATGTCTTTCGTAGGTAAAGAATTTAACTTTGAAAATCAATCAATCCAAATAGGGCTAAACGTGATATTGAAAAGAATAAAAGAAATGGAATTTGTTTTAGTGTAATATGGAAAAAGAAAGCAAAAAGAATGACAAAATAGACAACAAGCTAAAGTATGAGTTATTCCCAATAGAAAGTCCTGCAATAGAAGAAATAGTCAAAGTCTATATGGCAGGCGAGAAAAAGTATGGTCGCAATACGTGGCAAGGGCTTGACGACGGATATAATCGCTATGATGGCGCACAGATAAGGCACGATGTAGAACATAAGCGAGGGCATATCATTGACCAAGAAACAGGTGCAATGCACTTGGCGCAAGTTGCTTGGAATGCTATTGCAAAACTACATTGTTGGCTGGAGGAACACAACCAAGTTGAGATTGTTGAATTTGAGTGTCCGTATTGCAAAAGCATAAACTATGTGGAAAACTTGAGAAATGAATTAAATTGTTGGAAATGTAAAAATGAGATTAAACTATGAAACCTAAACTATCCAACGATGACTGCCGATGCAAAGGCAGTCAATGCAAGCAACGAGATAGTTGTTTGCGATACACAGAAAGCAAACCAAAGTTTTATTGGAGTGCTGACTTTAGCCTAATGGAAAATAATAACCCTTGTAAGTTTAAGATATGAAAAAACAAAAAGAAATCAAAATCAGTCCATCTTCACTTGAAGACTTTATTTGGATGTCGTACCGCTACTGCATCGGAAGTCATACTATTGCCGCAGCTATGCACGCAGGCACAATCAAGGACATCATCCAAAAGAACCCAGATTGTATGAGTGATGACCGCAAAGCATTTATAGCTAAAGATATTCGCAGAGAAATCAACACCATACTTCATCTCAGAGATGACGTGGAAATAATAAACTGCGAAAACTATGATGCGTATAGCAGACTCCTATTAGAGGTGTCAAAACACAATTGCCCAGGCAAATTAAAATATATCATTGATGGAGCAAAAGAAATTGTGTATATGGATGTGATGGACAAAGAACATGACATCAATTACGACTATCCCGATTTAATTCGCTGGGTCAAACTTGCGAACTGCCTTGACGTGAATTGTCATCGCATTGTAGTTACTGATTATGATGATAAGATTGAAGAGCATATCTGTTATTCTTACCCAATTCAAAGACTACCTAACAAGTATGAGAAAGTATGGGTTCCACTTGATAAAGGGTTGTCTATTGATAGTTATATCAATCCTGATTACATTAAAGAGATTAAAGAGTTATGAAAATAAGAATACCACGAAAACTAAGGAATTGCTATTTCAACTTTGATTCGCTACAAGTTCGCAAAGTTGATAAGTATGCTTTATACCTCAAGGTTGAGTATGCAATGAAGTATTTCGATATGACCGCAGAACAATTGGTTCATTGCTTTGGTGCTTACTCTGTTGACGATGTGATTTGGTGGAATTATATTAGGTGGAAACACTTTAAGATAGAGCCACAAATGTCAAAGAAATATAAAGACTATTGGAATGTAATAGCAGACAATGAAAATTTACCTAAATTAAAATAAGTTATGTTGTTAGGAATAGAATTATCTTACAGAGATGTATTTAGTGTTATACCTCGTGTTGGTGGTATATTAGGGAAAACAATTTATATCACTATACATTGGCTTAATTTTGAATTGACAATTAAGCATCTATCCAATGATTACAATGCCAAACGCATGTATTTTGGTACACCAAGTATAACTATCAATCAGTATATAAAGAGTGGTTATCGGTTCATTTTTGAAATCTGTATCTTTGATTACACCTATAGAAAGGGGTTGTTTAGATTAAAAGATAGAGATGTGGAGCCAACTGATAATACGTATGGTTTTGTTGATACAAGTTGGTTTGAACAATTTAGGAAAAATGATAATGGAGATTTAACAGCAAATCTTATGGAAGAGTTGCAAAATATGATTAAAACACTTAAAGATAAATTAGAAGATAATGAAAGAAAAAATTAAAAACTATTGATTATGGAAAGTAAAAAAGAATTAACTCTAAATGAGTATCAAAAAAAAGCAATGACAACTTGCTTGAAAGAAAGCGACAAGGAAAAATGGCGGTCTTTTATAGAAGGGTATGAAGTGTCAAATTTAGGAAGAGTTCGTTCTATTGATAGGCAAATAATAAGGAATAATGGGCGCAAGCAAACTTTCAAAGGCAGAATATTAAAACCATACACAAAAGGTTTATATGACCAAGTTGTGTTATCTGTATTTGGTGAATATAAAACCTATTATGTTCATAGATTAGTTGCTTTAATGTTTGTACCTAATCCATATAACTTGCCAGAAATAAATCACCTTGATGAAAATCCCAAAAATAACAATGCCGAAAATTTATCTTGGTGTTCTCATATTGAAAACCTAAATTATGGAACTCATAATAAAAAAATATCAAAAGCAAGAAGTAAAGCGGTTATAGGTGTAAATGATAATGGAAGTGAAATTCACTTTGGCTCTATAACAGAAGCAGCACAACACCTTAATGTAACTATTCAAGCAATATATAATTCTATTAAAAAAAATATAAAATCTTGTAATTATAAATGGAGGTATAAATATGGAAATGAATGAATACCAAAAAAATGCTATGAAAACTTGTATGCCAACAAGCAATAACTGGTCATATATGTTCCTCAATCTCGTTGGGGAGGTAGGTGAATTTGCAAGTAAAGTAGCAAAACATATACGTAAAGGAAATGCGTATATAAGTGGTAGTAGTGATTTATATTTTAATGAGTTTCCCGAACTTTCTGAAAATGAAAAAGAACTTATGAAGGAGGCAGGAGATATGCTCTGGCAATTAAGCGGACTATGCTCGGTTATGGGTTGGTCGCTTGAAGATGTTGCCCAAATGAACCTTGATAAGCTTCAAGCACGAAAAGTAGCCGGAACTATTGACGGCAATGGAGATGGAATTTTAAGAAATAAGTAATATGAGAGCAGATTGGATTGTTGGCATTGACCCAGACGTAGACAAGAATGGGGTGGCATTTTTGGATTGCGCAACGAAACGTCTAAAGATAATGACATATGCGTTCGCTGACACTCTTGACTACCTTCGTAGAGTGAAAAGGGAAGCAGAGGTGACAAATATGCATTTAATGGTGGTGATTGAAGCAGGGTGGTTAAACAAAACTCATTGGCATATAACACCAAGAGATACGAAACAGAGTGCAGCTGCTAAAGGTAATCACGTAGGACGAAACCATGAAACGGGGCGCAAACTTGCAGAGATGTGTGAATATTTTGGTATTCCCTATAAGCTTCAGAAACCACTTGCCTTGACGTCTGGAGGAATGCATATATGGAACTCAAAAGATGGCAAAATAACACACGAGGAGCTTGCGAGTTTCACTGGAATTACACAAAGAACCAACCAAGAGGGGCGAGATGCTGCGCTTATTGCATGGGTGAGTGCAAATTTTTCAATCAAAACGAAGTGATATAAAATTTATTTTGTACCTTTAGAATAAAATAGAGCAGTTCAGAAATGAGCTGCTTTTTTTGTGATTTGGAAACATAAAAAAAACTCTGCCTATCCCGAAGAATAGACAGAGTAACCTTGAAGAGTATAAAATAATCAGAATGCTATTTTAGTTGTAGTGAAATTAGATCTTCGCCAAGGCGATGAAGTGCATCAATAATTTTGGTTTGTTGTGCTGGGCGAGGTTTTTTAAGTCCCGATGCATAGTGTCCTAATTGTTTTTGGTTGATGCCAGTGATACGTTCGAGACCAGCTTTTGTGAAGATGCCACCATAGTAGGCGAGAATACTTTGAACATCGTACTTGTACGTAATAGTGTAATCTCCGTCAAGCAAAAATTTTGGTGCGAACTCAATCATGTCGGGTTCTTTGTAGATTTCGATAGCTTCAAGAATGCTATCTTTACATTCTTTGATTGTTGCACCGGCACCATAAATACCCGATACATTTTCTGCATAAGCACCGAAGCTATCTTTACTTGCTTCGATGATAACAATAATTTGTTTCATAATAGTATAAAATTTTATAGGAATTGCACAAAATGAGGGTGGGGTTTTATAACCCCATCTCCTCTTCAAGGTGTTTTTGTAGTCCTTTCGGCACTTCGTCAGACCCATGAAAGGGAACTGGTATTCGTTTGCCGTCTCGCTCATAAATGTAGTGACTACCATTAGAGCGAATAAGACTCCAACCTTTTTTCTTAATTTTTCTGTGCAATTCTGAATACTTCATAAATAAAGGTTGTTTTATTTTGACAATACAAAGGTAGCAATTTTTCTACTATTTACCAAATATTTCGACAAAAATTTTCAATAAAAATACACTTTTTATGCACTTGATTATTAGATAGTTACAAACAAATAATAAAAACAACGACTAATTTTGTTCAAAATCGGGCAAAATTGGTCGTTTTTTTGTGTGAAATTTTTCGGGAAATTATAGAAAATCGTGATTTTTTGATAAAAATAAAGAAATGCTTAATTTTACTAAAAATAGTATAAAATGCACGTTTTTTGCATGTTTTTTGATGTAAATGCTTATATTGTAAATATTTTTTTGTAATTTTGCAGAAAAATGTAAACTTTTTTGATTATGGAAATAATTAAGGTAAAATTGTCAAAAATAAAAGCGAATAAAGACAATCCGAGAACGATTAAGCAAGATAAAATAACGAAGCTTGTAAATTCGATTTTGGAGTTGCCGAAAATGTTGTCTATTCGTCCGCTTGTGGTGGATGAAAATATGGTTGTGCTTGGTGGAAATCAGCGTTTGCGCGCGCTCAAGCAGATTAGCAAGATGACCATTGACGACATAGCTGAACAATTGCCAAAGCAATCTATGTGGTCGAAGAAAACATTAGAGGAAAAAGAGCAGACAATTGCCTATTGGTTTCATTGGTTAGATTCGCCAATGGTTGAAGTGATTCATGCTGATGAGCTGACGCAAGACGAGAGAAAACAATTTATAATTAAAGATAATTTGCCACTTGGAGATTGGGAGTGGGATGAACTTGCAAACAAATGGGATGAACGAGAGCTTGAAGATTGGGGATTGGATGTGTGGGTGAATGATGCAGACGATACATCGGCAGAAGAACCAGTATCAGAAGCACCAATAGCAGAACAAGAGCCACGAACGGAGAAGGGGAGTGTAACTATCGTTTACGATCCAAAGCAAGAACCACTATTGTCTATGATATTAGGAGTAGAGATAACTAAAGACCAATATACATTGAATGAAATATTAAAACAAAGATAGAGTATGCCTTACAAAAACACATTAGAGAAATTTAAACAAGTGAAAATAGCACGACTTGAGATAGTAGCGAAACTATACAAGCGTGGCTATTCGTATGCCGATATTCAACGAGAAGTGCGTGAGCAGTTGGGTATGGATAAAGGTTATTCGTTGAGAACAGTGCACAAGGATGTGCATACTCTTCTTGAGGAATGGAAAGAAACAAGAATAGAGGATGTAGATAAAGCTATACAAGCAGAACTTGTAAGGCTTAATGAAATGGAAAAAGAAGCATGGCAAGAGTGGGATAAATCGAAACAAGACCATGAAAAGAAGCGTGCAAAACAACAGAAAACGTCGGGTAAAGATGAAGACGATGCAGTGCGTATGGAGCAACAGAGGGAAGAGGTTATCGGCTTTGGTGACCCACGTTATTTAGACATTGTGCATAAATGTGGTATAGAAAGACGTAAAATATTAGGTTTATATGCTCCAGAGAAGAAAGACATCAGTGGAGAGATGTCGTTTGCAAACTTCTTAATGGAGACAGGTATCATAGAGGATGAGCAATCAGAAGAGTAACATACAAGAGAGAGCAAGAATGGTATTTGGTGCATGGCGAAATGATTGGAACTTGTTTATTAAGGAGGTACTTGGGGTATCGCTTGACGCAGAACAACAAGCAATCGTGTCGGCAGTGCAACACAACAAACTTGTATCTGTGCGTAGTGGAACGGCAAGGGGTAAAGACTTCGTTTCCGCTTGTATTGCTGTATGTTTTCTATATCTTACACCTAAATGGAATAGTAAGGGGGAAATGATTGCTAATACAAAGGTAGCATTGACAGCTCCAACAGACCGACAAGTCAAAAACATTATGATACCCGAAATCAGTCGCTTGTTTAATAGAGCAAAGCAACGAGGGTTTGCACTGCCTGGTAAATTGAACGCTTATGATATTCGTACCAATAATGAGGAGTGGTTTTTGACCGGCTTCAAAGCCGACGAACACAACCACGAAGCTTGGTCGGGATTTCACGCAGTTAATACGATGTTTATCGTTACTGAAGCAACTGGTATATCTGACGACACGTATGCAGCTATTGAAGGTAACTTGCAAGGTAATTCTCGTTTATTATTGGTGTTCAACCCTAATACGACGGTAGGGTATGCTGCTAAATCACAGAAGTCGGATCGTTGGAAGAAGTTCTGCTTGAATAGTCTTAATGCTGTGAATGTGCAAAAGAAAAAAAATATCATACCAGGGCAAGTGGACTATGAATGGGTGAAAGATAAAGTTGATAACTGGTGTTCGCCTATTCGACCTGAAGAAGCGCAATCGGGCGAAAACGATTTTGAGTTTGAGGGGCAATGGTATAGACCAAGTGACTTATTCCGAAAGAAGGTGCTTGGGGAATTTCCGAAGGTTGCCGAAGATATATTGATACCGCTCACATGGATAGAACAAGCGCAAGAGAGGTGGAAAAAATACCACTTGGATAGCCACAATGATGCAATCGTCGGAGTTGACGTCGCTGGTATGGGTCGTGATGCGTCGGTGTTCTGCTATCGTTTTGGCAACTATGTGAAGGAATTTCGTAAGCATAATTCAGGTGGAAAAGCAGAGCATATGAAAATTGTGGGGCAAATAATTAGTGATGCAAAGAGCCATTCAAATTATAGGTTCTCGATAGACACTATTGGTGAGGGCGCTGGAGTGTATGCACGAGCAGAAGAGGTAGCGAGAGAGCAAGGTATTGACCCAAGAGACATTGTTAGTTGCAAGTATAGTCAAAGCGCACAAGATACCAACGGCAATCCGTTTCACGATGTAACAGGGCAATACGAATTTGTTAAGTTTAAACATTATTTGTATTGGTGCGTGCGCGATTGGCTCAATCCGGACAATAATACCGGTGCTATGTTACCACCAGGTGGAACGTTCGCCGAAGAAGCAACCGAAGTTAAATGGAGTTTTCATAGTAGTGGGAAGATAATGATAGAGCCGAAAGAAGACACTATTGCGCGTTTAGGGCACTCTACGGATGAATTAGATGCGCTTGCCAATACATTTGACCCAAGAGCGACAAAGCCACGTCAGAAAGCAAGAAAAATAGATTATTCTTATTACGACCAAATATTATATTAACAAACAAAGGAGGAGTGAATGGACATAAAAGGAGTTATCAATGGCGCGTCGGCAAACGACACAATCAATGCGCTCAAAGAAAAGAGTGTTGTAGTTCCAGAGTGGGGCAATCTTGCAAAGGAATACGATGTAGAAAAACACGAAATAATGGATACGAGGAAGTATCTTGATAAGGCGACACCGACCGGGATTGAAAAGATTTCACGCGTGACGCTTGGAATGGAACGTTTGGCAGTAAAACGTATGACAGGTCTTGCCTTTGGCATTCCAGTTCAACGTGTATATACACCAGAGAACGACCAAGAGAAAAGAGCTGCCAAAATTATGGAAGATATATTCCAACGCAACCGAATTGACAGCCTTAACATCTCGCGTTCAAATTTGCTCTATGCGAGTTGCGAGGTGGCGACAATATGGTATCTTCAAGAACAACCAACGCAATATGCAGGGGAAGCAGCCAAATTGAAAGCACGCGTAAGAGTGTATTCTCCAATGAAGGGCGATAAATTGTACCCATTATTCGACGAATACGACGATATGGTTGCTTTATCGGTAGAGTATAATCGCACTATTGGCGATAAGACTATTACATATTTTGATACTTATACCAATGATATGCACATTCGTTGGGAGAGGGAGAACAGCGCGTATGTAGAGGTGTTGAGAGAAAATATCACGCTTCTTAAAATACCGGGAGTGTATGTGTATAGACCAACACCTATTTGGGAGAACCAATCGCGCAATCGCGAGGAGATTGAAATGAAGATGTCAAAACAAGGCAACTACATTGACAAGAATAGCAAACCAAATTGGGTTATCTACTCTAATAACGATATTGCTATTGGTGGCGAGGAAAATAGCGCACCAATGTCAGCTCGCAATGTTTTGCATTATGGGCAAGAAGATCGTGCCGAATATGCAACATGGGATGGTGCCAACGAAGCAGCTAAGAACTATGTTGACTTCCTTGAAAAGCACTTTTTTATGGAGTTGCAATTGCCGGACTTCTCGTTTGAGAATATGAAAACAGTACAGATGTCAGGCGAAGCGCGTAAGATGATGTTCATTGACGCTCAAATTAAGGTTCTTGAGGAAAGTGGTATTTGGTTGGAAGCCTTCTCGCGCGAAATCAACGTAATTAGAGCATTGATGAAAGCGATGTACCCTTCGTTAGCTACGGCTATTGAGAACTTAAAGGTGGAAAGCAAAATAACCCCATATCAAATCTCTGACGAAGCTGAGCATATTCAAATACTCACTAACGCAACAGGCGGTAAGGCTATTATGTCGCAAAAAACAGCAATTGAACAAGCTGGTTATACCGATGATGCAGAGCGCGAATTAGCGCAAATTCAAGCCGAGAGCGATACAATGAACATATTCGACCAAGAACCTACTGAATAACGCATATAAATGGCAAAAAAGGAAGCATTTAACCCTATCAAGTGGGAACGCAGACAACAACGACGATTGAATGCACGTGGTAAGGCTATCAAAGAATTATTTGATAACCTTGCACAACGTGCTTCGTTGCTTGGTATAGATGTAAAACTACCGAGCGACAAAGACTTTGAGTTTAAGAATTACCCGGCATTAGAAAAACGAGTTGACGAGCTTGTTAAGGAAGTGTCGCAGAAGGTTACGCGTATTATCGAAGATGGAGAGGAGGAAGCGTGGATTGAAGCGAATGCCAAGAATGATGCTCTCGTTGATAGTGTAGTCAAAGGTTTTGGATTGCCAAAAGAGGTGGTTGCGCAATGGAAGCAACCTAACCTTAGTGCTTTGGCTGCGTTTCAAGCGCGAAAGATTGCCGGAATGGGGCTGTCTCAACGCGTATGGAAGCTAACCCAAACGGCAAAGCAAGAACTTGAATTAGCACTTGATTTGGGCATAGGAGAGGGGAAAAGTGCAGCGGAACTCAGTCGTGATATACGGAAGTATCTCAATGAACCGAATAAGCTCTTTAGAAGAGTGCGTGACGAGAAGGGAATATTGCGTCTATCGAAAGCAGCTAAGATGTATCATCCGGGGCGAGGTGTATATCGTTCTTCGTACAAGAATGCGTTACGTTTAACGCAAACGGAAATCAACATGGCTTATCGTTCTTCCGATCACGAACGTTGGTCGCAAATTGATTGGATAATTGGTGTGCGTGTGAGCTTGTCAAACAACCATACTCTTAACGGCTTGCCTTTCCACGACATTTGCGACGATGTGCAAGGGGTGTACCCTAAAGATTGGAAGCATTTAGGTTGGCATCCGAAGTGCCGATGTTACGCAACACCTGTGCTTGCTAAACGCGAAGAACGCATCGCGTATCTTAAGAAAATGGCAAATGGCGAGGACGTCAGTGGTTACAAATTTAGTGGGCAAACAAAAGAAGTTCCGCAAGGGTTCAAAGATTGGGTGGATAAGAACGCAGAACGTATCAAAGGCGCAGAGGAACGTGGCAAATTGCCGTATTTCTTGCGCGATAATGGTAAGTTCTTGACGCACGATAAAGAAGGTTTGATGTCTGTCGCTCCACAAGTTAAAACACCACTTGACATTGCACGCGAAAGACACGCTATGCGCACTCAAGAACAGGCGAAAGCGATACAAGACAGATGGGATGCTAAACTTGCACAAGATAATCTTACGAAAAAGACCGCGAATAATGTACTCAATGTGGCGAAAGAATACCCAGAGGTGGATATTGCAACATTGCAACAATACATTGATACTCGCAACTTGAAAGCGATGAAAAAAGAAGCACGTAATGTGGCTAAACAAGTGTCGGCAATCAAGAAAGATGAAAGGTTCTTGGAGAAACTTATACCAAACGTGCACGAATGGAAGAAACAATTCACCTCGGAAGAGTTGCATGCTGTTTATGATGCAGTCGAAAAGAAACTTGCTCAAATTAGTTCATTGTCTTTAGAAGAACAAGCTAAAAAACTTGATTTTGAGAGTAAGTATGTTGCTGCGCCTTCGTTCTTCAAGCCTGGTGCAGTGCAATATCCGACATGGCAAGTTTCTCAAAATGCATATTTGAAACAGAAGGCAAGAATCGTTGATGAAATAGAGTGGAAAAATATCAACAAATCACTGCAAGATGCAATTGAATTTGACACCAAGAGCAAGCCATATAAAGAACTTATTGTTGAATTGCAAAAAGCAGTTGCCATTAAAGACAAGGATAAAGCTCAAAATATTCTTGCCGATCTACAAGTTAAGAGAAATAAAATAGAAGCAGATAGGATTGCCAGAGAACTTAAGAAAACAGGTGTTACTCCAAAAACATTTAGTGAAATGGATGAAGCCGAAATAGATAGATTGCTTAGTATTTATGATAAAGAAACATTTGAACAGGCTGATAAGCGTTTAAGAGGGTTATCTGAGAGTGTGTGGGAAAATCTTACGGATGAAGAGAAGTTGATATTAACTAAATACACTCAAACATATCACTATTTAAATGAACCTTTAAGAGGTATTCCTTATTATGGTTCTTTAACGCCAAACAAAGACCACGTTCATGATTTGCCTATATTAACAAGAGCTTTAGCTAAATTTAGAATGCCAGCAAACACCGTTGTCAGACGTGGCACTAATGATTATGCAATTAAAGAATTAGGTTATAATTTGAGTAATGTTAAAGCTGGTGATATTTTTACAGATAAGGGATTTTTGTCAACTGCAGTACAAAGGAAAAAAGGATTTTTTATGCAATATGACTTAGTGATTTGTGTACCTAAAGGTGCGCAAGGGTATTATGTTGAACCTTTATCGCATTATACAGACTTTCATAAGTTCAATTATGCATCTAAAACCTTATGGGATGGAAAGAGTGTAGAAGTAGCAGGTTCGGAAGCTGAATGGATTGGACAACGTGGATGCAAATTTAAAGTTATTAAGAAAGTTGGTAATACTATTTTCTTACAAATAATAGGGCAATTACAATAAAAAAAGGGAGTTTTTAAAGCTCCCTTTTATAATATTTATTATAAAACTCTTGAAATCCTTTTTTTGCGTCAGATAAAGATTGACATCCTTTGGCATATCTATTAAATAAAAGTGCCTTTAATGTTACTGGTATATTATCAAATTGAGCAAATAACCCTAAACCTGAACGAACATATTCATCTATCAATATATCTAAATACCGATTAGATGAAATGTCTTCTACCCAAGTTTGTTCATAATACCAAAGTGAACTTAAATTAGGATCATCAAAAGGAGAATTGTCTTCACCTTTATAATACCTGCAATATTTAAGTAATTCTTCTTTTTTCATTTTTTCAAACTATTAAATGTTGATATGATTATTTTCATATCAAGTGGTAAATATTCAAGAGCTTTCTTTTCTATTTTTGTAGGAATCCTCCATATAGCTTCCGCTATACTGCCAACAATCGCTCCAATTGTGTCGCTATCTCCTCCTACGGCAACTGCATAACGAATTGCTTCTTCAAAGCTATTGGCTTTTTTTATGATACCAAATACGATAGGCATTGTGCCCTGGCATGTTTCATTGAATTTATTACCTCCTAATATTGGTTCCACCCAATCAGGGTAAAAATCTTTTATCATTTCAAGCATAATATGCTTATCGTATTTTCGAGCTAAGAAAATCGCCGTTGCTGTTGCTACTGCTCCCTTAATACCTTCTGGGTGATTGTGTGTTGGCAATGCGGTTTTTTCTGCTTCTGCTTGTACTTCTTCTAATGTATCAAACCACCAAGCGATAGGGGCTACTCGCATTGCAGAACCATTACCAAAAGAATTGTATGGCTGTGGATCATCAGAAGCAACCCAGCGAGCAAAAGAACCACCGTAACCACCCATAGGATGTGGATAGAATCTGCACCAATAATGGAGCCACTCTCGGTAGTTTTTATCACCATTAGTTAGGGCATTTGCAATTGCTATTGTACAAATAGTATCATCTGTAAAATTACAGTCTTTAGTGAATAAATTAAAATTAAAATCTTTTGTATTATTGAACTCAAAACGAGAACCAATAATATCTCCAATAATAGCTCCTAACATAGTTTTTTAAGTTTTTACAAAGATACAAAATTATTTTGATTTACGCAACATTTTGTGTTTGGAAATTACACAATTATTGGTTGCTTTTGAGTTATTTTCGTCAATTCCACTTCTCCAAAGGGTGTGCAGGGTGCAACCGATTTGGGAAGGGGTGAACGTGTCGTAGATAGCAGCTAAGCTACCGAAATAGTATTCAGTTTGCCCATTGATAGGGCGAATAAATTGTACTTTGATTATATTTTCTGCCATTGTTATTTCTTTTTAGTTAATAAAACAAATTCTTTAGCTTCTTCGAGAGTATCGAACCAATCCCAATAATAGTCGACATTGGTTGATACTCTCATTTTGCTTTGTGGTCTTTTTTCTGTAATTTTTGTAGATACGACGTTACTGAGTACAAGTCCGTCGTCATAGATGGTTGTTGCCACGCAGTAGTATTTTTTCATATGCTTGGTGGGTTAAATGCTCCCTTCCAACATAAATTTGATGTATTGAAGGTCTGCACAGTTAAGTTCAATATTATTCTCTAACTTGTATAGAGTTGCGCTTCGTTGTCCGATTAGTTTTACTGCAAGTTCGTAATCTTTGGGGTCTTTCCTTTCCATTAAGGCGGTTGCAATATCAATCTTTTCTTCTTCAAGAGCGTCTATTTTATCTTCCAATGCGGAGAACCTTGAATAGAACACTTGTAGTAGTTTAGATTGATGGTGTTGTTTGTAATCTTCATAAAACGAAGCTTCGTCCATGTGGTCTCCAGCGCAGAGATACATATCGTACACTCTGTTGAAGTCTTGGATAGCTAATGCTAACCCAGTTTTTTCAATAAATTCTTGACGTGTCATAGGTAATGAATTTAAGCTATAACTGAATTAGCAATTAGCGTGCCAAAATCTGTATCAATTTTTCTTTTTGCGTTCTTTCGGCAATTGCCATCCTTTGACCTTGGCAACTTCGTAGTTGAATTTATGCCATATATCTTCGTCTAAGAACTCAAAGTGCATTGTGCCTTTCTTATATCCACGAATGCGAAAGAAGCCATTTGACATTTCAATCCATTGCCCCCATTCAGGTTTTGTGTCACGACAAAATTGTCTTAGTGGTATCTGTTCGTTATAATCTTTACCCGTTAAATAGCATAACGCTTTGATAATATCTTCCATTTCTTCTCCATAACCGTTATATCTAATACTTACATAAGGAGATAAAGAAGAGAAACGAGTATCGTAATCACAAATGGCTGGCACAATAAAGCGTTTGTTTATTTTATAGTCAGAGTTGGTTTTCCATTTCTCTCCAGCTGTAGAGTTTTCTGCCGAGAACGAGCATATTTTATCGAAAGCTTCAATCAATACTCGTTGCATTCTATCAGCATGTGTCCCGACAATCATCTCAACCATACGATAGATATTTTTCATAGTGAAAGGCACATTAACTTGACGTTCTACAAATGTGTTTATATCTTCACGAACCTTGCGAGTGAGATATTTATCCATTTTGAATTTGTCAAACAACCATTGCCAGGCTTTTTTTTGTAATGCTTTTTTGTATTGGTCTTTAGTGATAGCTGTCGAAGTGTTACCTGTTGTTAGTGTTGCGCCAAATCGAATATCGCCAGCACCGATAGCAGATGTAAGACTGTTTATTCTTTTGCTTGCATCCATAACATCATCGAACATTCGTACGGCACCTACATATCTATTTACGCAATCACGCACGAAGTCGTAAGTAATAAGTCCGTCTGCTTGTGCTTCTGGTGCATCCTCTGTCGCATCGAAATAGTAATCTTGCCACTCATCGTCGTTATTCTTTGGTTTGTATAATCGAATGACAGATACATCTACATCTGTTTTTCGTTCCGCTGTTGAGAATACATTCCCAAGTCTTTCTTTGTCACCATACAACTCAATCAATTCTTTAATTTTCTCTCTCTTGGCATTGCGATAAAAAGCTTTATCTAACATAGAAGAATTGCAGAGTGATATGATTTCGCAACCATTAGGGGCAATTTCGTAGGCATGTAATACGTGATCTTCTTCACACGAAAATGGTGGGTTCATTACGATCATATCAACATGGCTAATCATATCAGATGTAACAGTAAGAAAGTCGTCAGCTATTACTGCACATTTCTTTTCAACGATGCTGCGCAATTTGTTGTTTTTCTCGCATGCAATTACCTCTTTTGCACCACTCATTTGAAGATACTGAACAATATTGCCACTGCCTGCGGAAGGTTCTAAAATCACTTTATTTGTTACGTCAGACATAACTAACATCTGAGCAATCACCTCTTCGGGTGTTGGGTAAAAATCTTTTTCAAATATACTTTCCATATTAAAAATTTGCTTTAAGTTTGAGTTGTTTAAGGACTTCTTTTAGCTCGCTGTCGGTGTAGCTCTCGGCTACACTACGACTAACGATATTGTGGTTCATTGCTATCTCTATGGCTCTTGCGCGAGATACGGCTGGGGTTTTGCGGATAGGTCTCATAGTTAATTGTTATATAAAAATTTTACTGTTTCGTTTTGTATAAATTTGTTTTCATTTGTCCATCCTAAATCGTAAGCTTGTCCGTCGTCGGTTCTATTGTAGCGATAGAACTTGTCGTATATGCCAGCGCGACAATCTATTCGACCTTTTTCGTAATCATTTTTGGCGATTTCGATACGTTCTTGGTGTTGCTTGTTTAGTTGCTCAATGTATTGTTCTAAGTTTTTCATAATTTATAATTTTTAGAGGGTTAGTGTTTATGTTGTAATCACATTGCAAATTTAGTATATTATTTTGGAATAACAAACATTTTCG
>JAZLDO010000187.1:0-16762 GCA_045614825.1 Candidatus Aphodosoma sp.
GCCCTCATCTGTTGCAACGTCACAGGCGTATCATTCACAAACGCACGCGACTTACCCGCCGCCGTCACCTCACGCCTAATCACACACTCCTCCTCCCAGTCCAAATCTTCAAATTGAGAATTGAGAATTGAGAATTGAGAATCTTTTATTAAAAATTGTGCTTCCACCACACACTTCTGTGCCCCTTCTCTCACAGCCTTCGCATCCGCGCGAGCACCCATCACCAGCGCAAGCGCACCCATAATGATACTCTTACCCGCACCAGTCTCACCCGTAATCACCGAAAAACCATCCTCCAACGCAAGCTCCAACTCATCAATCAAAGCATACTGACTTATATACAAATGTTTAAGCATAATAATCCATTATAAAAAACTAACCACAAAATTACAAAAAACAATCGAAACACACAACCCCAAAACAAAAAAATCCCACTGTAGGGACGCACGGCTCGTGCGTCCGATGATACAAATGGGCAAAAACAATATTTATCATCGGTCTGCCGACCGAACGGACGCTCGAACCGAGCGTCCCTACTTCTCTGGCAATTCAATACAATAATGCTCACACAAATATCGTACTGCCAGCGGGTGCAATATCTTCGCCCTTGGGGGCGTAAAAAGGCGCGAAAGGTTCTCTTGATGCTCACGACACCATCGTCGCATCGTTTGCTCGGAGACACCTGCTGCACGCGCTAAATCTGATTTATATACTCTTTTCATACACTCCATGTTTCACTCGCATTACAATCTTTTCTGCCACCATCTCACGCAGGTAGCTGTTTATAGTTCGTTCGCTTAAACTCATTTCTCGTCCGATGACAATTGCATCGGCTAGCGTGAATTTAGTCTCCAAACGGCACAACAATTCGCGTTTCTGCATTAATTTCACACCCCCTTGCGCATTTGCGTTTTCTGCATTTTCGCCCATTTCGTGATACACCTCTACGGCATGCGTCACTAATGCTTTGGTCATCTCCATTGCTACATCAAAATCCTCACTAGAGCAAATCAATTGTCTACTCGAGTCAATCTCCTCGCCCTCGAGGCGCAACACGCTCAGTATCATTGCCAATCGAAAGGTAATCAATCCCAATCGGCGCACCGATGCCACCATGTCGTAACCCTCACGGTCAATCATACCCGCTTGCAGTTGAGCAAAATGATGATTGAATTGCTCCTCTTGTGCACGAGTGAGCACGAATTTCACTTCGTCGTCCAGGTCGCACAGATGTCTGTAAAAGCGAAAAAATCTGCGACCAAATTCGGCAAACACCTCATCGTCGGACTCGCACCCTATCTCCGTAGCAAACACGTTTTTCCACATTTCGTTAAGACTCATTCGTAACACTATAAATCGCGAAAACAAGCCATTTTCGGCATCGGGTATCAGGTTGAGTATTTGTCGCGGAGTGCCTGCCAACACCACCGAAAGTTGTGGCTCCTCTATCTCCACCCACTCGCGCTCTTTGCGTCGCATGTAGCTCACCATTTCGTGATGGAACGCCTTGCGCAGTCCGTCGGAGAAGTTGCCATAATCCGATTTCAACATATTCGCCAACGTATCGCCTTCGGTCTCGAATATCAAACCCCGACCACCATTGTCGTTCAACGTTTGATACACCGCAGTAGATGAGGCGTTTGCGGGCAAAAATAGTGCCTTTTGTGGCACACGAATCTCGATGCCATCAGTGCGTTTGCCCTTCTCTTCCAACGCCTTTTTTATCATCTCCACCTCCACCAAATATTGCGTGCGGAGTTCGCGATGGATGGGTTTCACCAGCTCTTTGCACAGAGCCAAACGCCCTTTACCCACCGATGCCTCTGCCGAAACGAACAGGTAAAGATTTGGGTACACCTTACGTCTATCATACACGCCATACACGTTCGGCAACGTAGCCGACATCGTAGCCATTGCACCTGCTAGGAGCATATCAGCATCCTCTGCCGACACCGATTTATCAACTATATCGCGCAACAACATCGGCAATCTGTCACGCACTTTTATTGCAAAATTTTCCATAATTTATTTGTTTTCTTGACATAATGACATAAAAACATATTTTTTCCCTTTTTTTACATACGCCTCGCTACATCTGCGATGTATCTTGGCGGTAAAGACAGATTGCAATCTATCATCTGTTATCTGTAATCTGTAATCTATTTACGCTGTTTTAGCCAGATAAATAAATGTACCGAGTCCGACGCCACCGCCTCGAGCA
This sequence comes from Candidatus Aphodosoma sp., assembly GCA_045614825.1. Taxonomy (GTDB): domain Bacteria; phylum Bacteroidota; class Bacteroidia; order Bacteroidales; family Paludibacteraceae; genus Aphodosoma. The sequence continues at coordinate 2,222 of JAZLDO010000187.1, forward strand.
CGGAGGCAACGGTCATACTGACGATTACACTCCACATTCGAGTAGCCCGAATAGAACCTGCTCACGCGGTGATAAAACCCACGCCCCGATTCGCCAAACGCACTCGCCAACGCAAACCCAATCCTCATCCACTGATGATAATCACCCGTAATGTCCACGCCAATATGCTCAATTGCTTGCACCAACGCTTCCACTTTGTCTTTATCCGACTGCGATACCGACACCGTCATCGCATCTTTTACCTTATGCACCTCATAGTGCCTCATAGAATTAGTTTGGTTGAGCATAAGCGTTGGCATTTCAAGAGAAAAACCATTGCGCTCCGTCTCATCAAAATAGGCATCCTCGTCATAACAAAGAAAACATGCACGTTGCAGATCAGATGTATGGTCAACAAGAATTCCATAGGTGCGACTAACATACGAGCGAACATGTTCGTAATACAAACGATAGCGTTCTACTGGATTATGATGTTGGGTGATGGTATCAATCGTTGTTTGTTGGAGTTGGATTATCACCTTAAAGCCATCGCCCGATGGCGAACGAAAGATAAGTCGTACACCAAGCACTGGGTCTGTAACAAAACATTGCTTCAAGTGCTGCAAAAGCTCTTCAGAACCGACATGGTCAATATCAAGACAAAGATAACCACTCAAATGTTCGAGAGTTTGAGGACCGCGACGATAGCTTTGGCAAGCAAACGTAACAAAATCAAGACTACGTTTTTTCAGCGCAGCATAACCTGCTCTGTCGCACTGATACAACCTTCGCAACTCACACGTCACAGCACAGTATTTATCACTTATTATCATTTCGTAAACCTCACGCAACGAAACCTTGCCGACTGGCACCACATTGGTAATCGGTGCCTTATAGAATGAAAAATTATTATTCATAGTTTTTATTAAAAAGACAGAAGAACAGAAAAACATAAAATATAATTAAATAAATTTTGTTATTATGTTCTTATGTCTTTTAATTCTTAATTATTAATTACTTAAGTTCCACATAAAACTGTTCATCCTGCACCACTGTAGCACCGATGGTGTCGAGCAACGCCTTCACGTGAGGCAATTCGCGGTCAGCGAATAGGCGGTCCTTCGCCACTTCCACCTTCACGCGCACATAGTCTGGCGCCAAAGCCTGCACCTTTTCGGTCAAGTCGCTCCACGATTTACCCTCCGAGAGCACCAATTTCGGTTTGCCCAAACGATAACCCACCGAGCCTCGCGACGTGTTGATACGCTTTGATTTTGTGAAGATAGATTGACGATTGGCATCAGCCACCTCTTTTACGCTGGCAAAAGCCATGTCGCTTTCGGCTTGCAATTTCTGCAATTTGTCGTCGTATTTAGCACGAATACCCAAGATTTTTTCGTCCATTGTAGCTTTAGTTTTCACCAAGCAGGATTGCGATTTTGCATACGAAACAACCACTGCTTCCAACTCCTTTTGCTCAGGAGTATTTATGTTTTTTGTTTTCATTTGAATTAAAATTTTAAAAGATTAGTAATAATAATGTGAATCCAAATCAGAAAAGGCAGTCGATTTTTGAATGTCTTATATAATGTAAGCGCGCCGACAAAACAAAAGCAGAGCCAATTCTTTTTATTGAATTTGACTCTGCAAAGATACAATATAATCCACTGATTATCAATTGGAAAATTGGCAAATATATCACACTCGACAGGAAAATATTTTTACCCTTATTTGCCAATAAAATTCGCCTAATTTGCCAATATTACTTGTCCATTTTCCAAGTCGCTCCACCCATTTACCACTTCTTGCCACCTCATTTTCCTACTTGTCATATCTATTTGCCAATAGACTTTTCGTATTCCTTTTTCAACTTGTCATAATTGGCAGGACCTTTAGAAAAACTTGCCTTCTGAAACTTATTATTTGGAAATAATTGTTGACAAAATTTCACCCACTCATCATCTACGCCATTCCTATTTTTTCTAATTTGCTCCCTCGTGTGGGCATCATATATGCATTTTGTCACAAACTTATAGCTACCATTCAACATCTCTATTCTCCTCACGCCACTAGGACACACACCCTCACTCAACAACCTCGCAAACACCCCAACCAAATACACAAAATCCGTTTTCGACACAAAACGCTTACCCTCATCAAACTCCCAATCCAACATACCCAAATACCGCCGAGCAGCATCTTCAATCTTTTGTGTATAAATATAATCCACACACAGACCTTTATCCTTTTCTGGTATCCAACTAATCTTTTTTATCGGTCCAGCGCCTACCCACTCCACATTAAATTCACGATTATCTATAATGCGCATATTCACGATATCCCCAAACGTAGGACTCTTTTCATCCAAACAATCAGTATCTTTAAGCATAGGTCTATATCCTGATAACTCGTTAGAAAGCCAATTATTTAGCTTTTTCATTATCCTTTCATATAAATTTGGACGCACAAACGGATCATTCTCCATAACATTACATACACAATACTTTTGCTCCCATTCATGATGCAACTCTTTGATAGCATCTATATAACCATTTCGCAAAATGTAAGCCTCTAATTTCTCTGTTAATTCAGCATCAACTTCACTTATCCATTCATCATAATAGAAAGAAATTTCTTCTCTATTTATCTTTATTTCATTAACAATATTAGACCCTAGAAAAACCAAACATATCACATAATTCGAAAATATTCTGATTGTTTCTGTATATTCATATAACATTCCCTCAAACATCCTATCTATTTCTTTCGGTTTATTATCCATATATACATTCGCACGTCTAACAAAAGTTTCCAATGAATTTACCAAACGAGGAGAAAATATACGATTTTGCATCATACCATTCATAGAGTCTATGTCTTGTTGTATATTACATATATACACATTAATACATCTACTTTCAATAATTTCTTTAACTAATCGCTTATTCCTTGCCGTTTTGCTTTCCCATTCTTTAAGATAATCGCGATATTGAAAATAAAATCTAAATGCAAATATGCCAAAAGCAGTCTTAGTATTAGCATTATCAAATCCATTACGATAATCACACAAAGCCTCAAAAGTCTCTATAACCATCAAATTCAATTCAGCCTCATTATCATAATCATTTTCAAAATAATACAATTGCTGACACAACAAACTTAATTCTAGGTTAATAGCCTTTGTCTCTCTCTTATCATTAATAGTTAATTGAGAATCATCAATGTGTATACCATTATAATCTGACATTCGATTTTTCGCACTAAAATTAGCACCTCTACTACACAAATCATTAAACTCACAACCAAACTCAAACGGATTATTCGTATCAAAATTAGTGCGATCTATGTCTTTTAAATAATAATTAAAATTAGGATGACACTCAAAAGGCACATTCTCATAACATTCACCCGAAATAATACTCTCCAATACTGGCAATCTCATATTTTTCCTCCTTCATATATTAGTTTAACAAAAAATTACATCAAAATTATCACAAACATAAAAACGTACTTATGCTGAAAAGACATCGCCTCAGAAAACGAAAATGCAGAAAATGCAGAAAATGCAAATACGCAAGGAGTATTTTTATTTTCGTTTTCTTGCCTCAATGATTTCTGCAAAAATACACAAAAAACTACATACTACAAAACAAAAAACATATAAAAAACTAACAAAATTCTAACACTACAAACTTTATAATATAATAACATAAATATATATAATAATAAATTATTATATATATTTATATTACTATAATTATAACCATCAAAAATAAAAGATAAGTTTCTTAATTGAGAAATAACAAAATGCAAGAAAATAGACCCCTTTGCACATTTGCGTTTTCTGCATTTTCTAATTTTCCATTCCAAATACACATCCACAGTGTGTATTGATTTTGGAGGTTTACTTGCTTGCAGGTTGCTTGAGGGTTGCTTGAAGTTAGTACACAATGAGAGTGTGTATTCTCCAAATTACCGAAAACGCAAATGCGTAACACTCTAAAAAAAATCCCCCACCACTTGCACACCTCAAAACAAATTACTACCTTTGCATCAACATAGACCGAGTAGCGTTCTTGGTCACCTGGTAAAGCATTTTTGCTCATTTCTTCTTGCATTAAAATTTGGCGATTTTAGGAATATGAAGGAATAAGTTAAAAAATGCTCACGTTTCGTATATAACGGCGTGAGCTTAACTTGTTCGTATATTCCAAGGTCACGCCAAATACCTAATGCAAGCGAGAAAGTTAAGTTCTCGCTTTTTTTATTTTTAATTGATAAATATATTCTCTATGGAAAACATTACAAATCCTACGTCAGCAGACAATTTGCAACAATTTAAAATTCAGATAGATACTGAATTATTTTCAAAAGAAACTATAAATGCTGTTGTATATAAATATTCAGGTAATTTTTATATACAACAAGCTGTTAATAATAATAAGATTGATATATCTTTCAAAGTCAAAGAAAATGTTGATAATATATCAAAATATGTTACTGATGAATTTTTCAACGACCTAATAGATCAACAATATAGATATGAAACAAATAAAATATTTGGACATATTCGTGATTTAATAGTAGAAGAAGCGTTTAAACCTGTAAATTCAAAAAAGTAAATTATGCCATATCAACTATTGCCGTTTCGTTTTGAACGATTCAATGAAAACGAATATCTTCTCACCAATGAAGTTGGTGAATATATATTCCTACAAAACGAAGATTTTCACAATTTTGTTAAAGGAAATTTAGATGAACATAGCGATTTGTTTTATGATATAGCATCAAAACAAATAGCCACAACTAATAAAATAGAAGATGTTGTTCCTATGTTGGCAACAAAATTTCGAACAAAAAAAAGTATTCTTCGCGATTTTACATCTCTACATATGGTTGTACCAACCTTACGCTGTAATTCTAGTTGCATTTATTGTCAAGTTGCACGTAAAAATCAAGATGACCACTCTGCAGATATGACAAAAGCAACAGCAAAAAATATTGTTAAAACCATTTTTCAATCGCCATCCCCATTTATAAAAATAGAATTTCAAGGCGGAGACCCTTCTACTGATTTCGAAATGGTCAAATATATTATCGAAGAAGCAGAATGGCAAAATCTATTTAAAAAGAGATTCCTTGAATTTGTTATTTGCACTAATCTTACCCTGCTTAATGAAGATATGGTAAAATATCTCAAAAAGCATAATTGCATGATATCAACATCTTTAGATGGGCCAAAAGATTTGCATGATACCAATCGCCCATTGCAAGATAAAAACTTAGACCATCATGCTATATTTGAAAAAAATCTAGCAATGATACGTGATGTTTGGGGCGACCAAAGTTGTGTTTCTGCGTTAATGACAACATCAAAATATAGTCTCGGTAGATTTAAAGAAATTATTGATGAATATGTCAGATTAGGATTTAATAATATTTTTCTACGTTCACTAAATCCGTATGGATTTGCTAAACAATACAAAGAAAAAATAGCTTACCCAATCGATGATTTTATTGCAAATTATAAAGAAGGTCTTGATTATATTATTGAATTAAATAAACAAGGAACTTTCTTTATTGAAGGTTTTGCAGCTTTACTACTTAAACGTATGTTAACACCTTTTGCAACAGGATTTGTCGACTTACAATCACCTGCTGGAGTTGGTATTGCTGGTGCAATTTATGATTACGACGGAAGCGTATATGTTTCGGATGAAGCACGTATGATGGCAAGATTTAAAAACTTCTATTTTAAACTCGGAAATGTAAACGAAAATTCATATGAAGAAATGTTTAATGGTGAGTTATTACACAACATAATAGCATCATCTTGTACTGAATGTTTACCTGGTTGTTCTGAGTGTGTATATCAACCTTATTGTGGCGCTGACCCTGTTCGTAATATGTCAGAACAAGGTGATATGGTAGGTTTCCGTCCAACGAATGAAATGTGTAAAAAAACAAAAGCGATTATGCATTATTTGTTTGAACTATTAAAAAAACATGACCCTGAAATAAATAGAATATTTTGGTCATGGATAAAATAATTTATTATGAAACAAATTCAGAGTACCGCATATAATATTAACGATGATATTGTTGGAAGAATTACTTTTGGTAAGAGTATATTCAACCGATCAAATAACATTTTAGTTAGTAATGAAGCAAACAAACCAGCGTATGGCTATTTTGCAACCATTACATCTAATCAATCAATCATCAATACAGGCAAACCATATTGTGTCGTCAATAATATTGATGGTTTCCAAGAAGGAGATGTTGTCGTAATAAATCCTAAAGGAGAAATCATATTCTTATACGAAATAGCATCATCTCATAATGCCATAATGGCAACAGAACGCTGTAATCACAGATGCATTATGTGTCCTCAGCCTCCTATTCTCCAAGAAAAGGATAAAACACCTTTCAATTTGCAGTTAATATCTTTATTCGATAAAAATACACAAGAAATTGGTATCACAGGGGGTGAACCTACATTGATAGGCGACAACCTTTTTGTCCTAATTAAACATATTCAAAAAGAGCTTCCTAAAACTGCAATTAGTATTCTTTCTAATGGAGTTAAGTTTGCAGATAAAGAGTTTGCTATGAAATTAGCCCAATGCAAACATTTTGATTTGCAGATAGATATACCTTTGTTTTCAGATATTGCAGAAGAACATAATAAAATTGTTGGAGCAAATACATTTTATAAGACAGTGCAAGGACTATATAATTTAGCATTATTCCGTCAAAAAATAGGATTAAGAATTGTTGTACATAAACAAACCTATAAACGTTTGCCACAATTTGCTGATTTTATATATCATAATTTCCCATTTGTTGCACAAGTTGCATTTATGCAAATGGAAACAACTGGTTTAGCAAAAGAAAACATAGATAAATTATGGATTGACCCTTATGACTATAACAGAGAATTGCGCGAAGCTGTTTTACTACTCTCTAATAGAGGCATAAAAACTTATATATATAATGCGCAACTTTGTGTTCTTCCAGAAGATATTCGTTGCTATGCCCAACAATCTATTTCAGATTGGAAAGATATATATCTACCAGAATGTGAAGGTTGTATTTTGAAAGGACAATGTGCTGGATTCTTTGCATCTAATAAAGAATATCATAGTCAATATATAAAAAAAATAGAATCTGTATCTAGTAATATGGATATATCGTGTTAATTACCCTATTGTTTAATTTAAAAAAGGAGATTTTATGAAAAAACTTTTGTTTTTTGCTGTCTCAGCTTTAATTGCTGGTGCAAGTTATTGTTCTTCTATTGGCGAAAAAATTGTTACCAAAGTGACAAACAAAGATTACCAATTAGAACAACAACAAGAACAAACTTTGATTCTAGAAGCTGCGTCTGGAGAATATAATCTGCTTGCAGACCATTATTCACACAGCTCTCATAGATCTCATAGTTCACACAGTTCACATCGCTCGCACTATTCGAGTAGATAGGAAAGTTTTTATTTTGAGTCTGTCTAACTTTCCTAAAGTTAGACAGACTTTTTTTATAGATATAAATTGTTAATTAATAATAAATGGAAAAATATTTTATAAATAAAATTTGTCGTTTGTTATTCTTATTAAGTGGTATTGTTTTTTTGTATTGGTATTTACCTGTAGCTTATCATAATGTGTATGTATGTGATGATTATTGGTTTGGTACTAATGTGACTCAGTATGGTTTTTGGGGAAATCAATTATATTATTGGTTTAATTGGGAAGGTTCTTATACTCACACTTTTTTAGATTCGCTACCTCACTTATTTAAATTTGAAAGAATGCCATTTTATTTCAATTTCTTTTCTTTGTGTTTGTTTGTGTCTTCAATATACTATTTCATTAGAACATTTTTTAATTCATTAAAAATAGATGCTATTATTATAGGACTTTATATCTGTGCGGTTTTGTACACATTTACAAATGGAAATAGTGAAATTCGTTTTTGGGTAAGTGCAAATGCTTATATTGTAGAGTTGTCATTAGTAATATTTGCTATATCCTTATATCATAAAAAGATAATTTCTAATAAATTAGTTTGGTGTTTGTATATTTTACTATTTGTTATTGCAGGATGCAAATTGACATTTATTTTATACACATTTATGGCTTTTATATTACATGATGTTTTTTTTAAGATAAAGCCGACTAAAAGTGCCTATATTGTTTTTGTTGTGTTATTAGTTTTTTCTTTACTTAATGTGTTAGCACCAGGTAATTTAATTAGATTACAAGAAGAAACTTCGGTTATAGGAAAAGAAAATTTCTTATTTATTGATATTTTAATGATTCGTGTGAATAAAATTTTACCTTTTCTAGCATATTCTTTATTAATCTTGCCTGTATCATTGTGTTTACATACTTCCAATAAAATTTCTAAATCGCAGATATTTTTATTTGGATTAACTTTTTTGATAACATTTTTATTGGATAGTATTATTATGTATATCTGTTTCCACGATCCAGGACCATTAAGAATTTATGTTTTATGTGAAATGATGATATTATTAATAACATTGTGTATTTATACTAAGATAATATCGTTATTTTCAAAATTAAACAATAAATTTGTGAAAATTTCTATATGCTTAATACCTATTATATTTATTTTTTGTAACATTCCAATGATTCAAGATAAACAACCAAGTATAGAGTTTGCTAAAAAAGCAAAATTACGAAATGAAAAAATTATGCTAACAACATCAGATAATGTCAAAATAGAACCTTTGCCAGAGTCATATCTTTTATTGTCATATTTTGTAAATGATAAAGAGTGGTTGGAGAATGTATATCTTCCATATTTTGGTAAATCTTGTACTGTCAATATTGAAAAAATAGATAATTAATAGATTAATTATTAATGAAAAAAATATATCGTTTTTTTTCTCGTGCTTTTGGTAAGTTTAACTTAGAATTCATGCGTTTTGCTCTTGTTGGTTCTTGTGCTGCTTTAATTCATTACGTAATATTTTTATTAATATTATACTTTTTAAAAAAAGAATGGTCTAGTAGTGGATCAATTGATTGGCAAACAAATTTAGCTTATTCTATAGGTTATATATTGTCTCTCGTTTTTAATTTATTTTTAACTTCTATATTCACTTTTAAAGCAAAAATAACCATATCTCGATTTTGTTTATTTATGGTAAGTCATGGGCTAAATTATCTTATCCATAAAATATTGTTAAATTTGTATTTATTATTTGGTGTTGCAAATTGGTTATTGCTTCCGTTAGTATTAATTATAACTGTACCTATAAATTTTATTATGGTAAGAGTGTCATTTAAGCATCATTAAATGTTGTGAGTATGCAAAAGAAATATGTAATGCTTAGTTTTGATCTTGAAGAATTTGATATTCCGAGAGAATATGGGTATAATATGACAATGGAAGAACAAGTTTTATTATCTGTAAAAGGTGTAAAAAAAATCTTACAATTGTTAGATGAAATGAATATTAAAGTGACATTTTTTTGTACAACAAATTTTGCTAGTATAGCACCAGAAATTATACAGCATATAATAAATGCAAATCACGAAATTGCTTCGCATGGATGTGATCATTATTGTCCTAAATATGAAGATATTATTAAATCAAAAAATATATTAGAAGAGATGTTCCCTATTAATGTATATGGATATAGGCAACCTAGAATGCAAACTTCTAACATTAATAATGTTCATGTGGAATATATGTATGATGCATCTCTTAATCCTACTATTATTCCTGGTCGTTATTTTAATTTTAGAAAACCTAGAACTATTTTTCAAGATAATGATTTAATAATTATACCTTCATCTACAACACCATTGTTTAGAATTCCTTTGTTTTGGTTGTCATTACATCATTTCCCATTATTTTTTTATAAATTATTATTAAAAATTACGTTGAATAGAGATTGTTATTTTAATACATATTTCCACCCATGGGAATTTGTTAATTTAGCAAAATTACAAAAAATAAGATTACCCTATATAATTAAACATAATACTGGAGACGCGATGCTATTAAGACTTGCTAATATTATAAACTTTCTTAAAAAAGAAGGGGTTGATTTTGTTACATATAGAAAAATGGCAATGATATATAAAAATAAATTATGAAATTAAATGTAGTTATTCCTTGTTATAATGAGTCAGAAGTTATATCTGTAACGGTAAAAGAGGTCTTAAATGAGTTAGAAAATCTAAGATTTTTAAATAAAATTACCGATTATGAGATTATGCTTATTGATGATGGCAGTAAAGATAATACTTGGGAAATAATAGAAAATTTAAGTAATGATAAAATTAGAGGATTAAAATTATCTACAAATGTAGGTCATCAAAATGCATTATGGGCTGGATATGATTACTCACAACATAATTGTGATATGGTAATCTCAATAGATGCAGATCTTCAACAAGATATAAAAACTATATCGCATATGATTGATAAATTCATAGAAGGATACGATATTGTTTATGGTGTCAGAAAAAATCGTTCTACTGATAACTATTTTAAGCGAATATCATCATCATATTTCTATAATATAATGAATTTTCTAGGTAGTAATATATTGCCAAATCATGCAGATTTTAGGCTATTAAGTAATCGTGCTTGTAAAGCATTAATGGCATACCCAGAGCGTAATATATTTATAAGGGGCATGGTACGAACGATAGGATTTAATGAAACCATTGTTTATTTTGATGTGAAAAAAAGATATGCAGGAAAAAGTCAATATTCTGTGCTAAAAATGATTAATCTTGCTATAGATGGAATAACTTCTTTTTCTATTAAACCATTACACTTAATAACTATATTTGGTGCCATTGTTGCTATTAGTGCTTTATGTGCAATTATATATGTTTTGATTTCACATTTGTTGAATAAAAATGTACCTGGATGGTCTTCTATTCTCCTTTCTATATGGTTTTTAGGTGGAGTTCAAATATTTTCTCTTGGTTTAATTGGAGAATATATAGGAAAAACATATATAGAAGTAAAACAAAGACCAAGATATCATATAGAAAAAGAAGTATAAATATTTTTTATATACATACTAGCCATCTCACATACCCTGTGAGGTGGCTTTTTTTATGTCCACACTACAAAAATATCATGAGAAAACCTACAATGAACGAAAGCAGAGCCAAGCTCGCTTGAGCTATGCTAAGTGAAGCCGTAGGTTCACGCCCGAAGGGAAGTAATAAACCTACTTAAACCTACATTTCCAACTTAAACCTACTCAAACCTCCAGCGCACTTTCGGAATGTTGTAACTTTGCACCGTGAAAGTTAAGAGTTAAAAGCTTAGAGTATAGCGAGCCATGCGGCGTTAATATCTAATATCTAATCTCTAATCTCTAAACACTAATCTCTATACTCTAAACACTATACACTATGATAATCTTGACTGCTGGACATACTGGTCCGAACTCTGGCGCACAATGCGCTATCACCCAATTCGATGAGGGTGCTGAAAATATTTGGCTACGAAATCGTGTAGCTGAAATTTTGACGAATCGATATGGATTGGTGGTGCTTGTGGATGAGGATAAGGCTTCGCTGAAATTGCTGGTGAAAGAACTAAGTAGGGACACGGCGTGCCGTGTCCTATCGGTCAACAGACCGACAAATAACCAATCAAACAAACGAACTGACGCTCGTCAGGACACGGCATGCCGTGTCCCTACAAGTGACGACATAGTCATCGACATCCATTTCAACGCTCACACCAACCCTAACGCACGTGGCACGGAAGCCATCGTTGCCGATGATGCCACTACGCTGGAACTACGGTTTGCCTCACGCCTAGTGCATACCACCTCCGACGCCCTGGGCATCCCTCTACGGTGCATAAAATCGGAGTCGCAAACGCCACACAGGCGGCTCGGTATGCTCCACTTGACGCCTCAATCTATCATCCTGGAGGTCTGCTTTTGCACCTCGCCTGAAGATGTCGATGCCTACAGAGCGAATCGGGAGAAACTTGCCGAAGAGCTTGCCCACAACATTGCTGAACTTGTCAAATAAATTATTTAGACAGAATGACATAAAGACAAACTTTTTTTTTCTTCCTTGACATACGCCTCGCTGAAACTAAGTTTCATCTTGGCAGAAAAAAAGACAGGTTTTTAAGTTACATTTTTTAGACAGGAAGACATGATTTTTTTTTTAGACATAAAGACATAAGAACATAATTTTCTCTTTTGACATACGCTTTGCTACACCTACGGTGTATCTCAGCGGAAAAAAGACAGGTTTTAAGTTACATATTATTATGATTCATTTTATTTTATTCATTATTATATTTTGTTCGTGTGGTGCTCAAAAATCAATAACTATGTCGCATGTGGAACGCATTGAGGAGAGGGTGATGCCTGTGGCTGTGGGGGCAGACACTATCGAGATTACAGAGTACAGAGTACAGAGTACAGATACTCCCTACTCCTTGCTCCCTACTCCTTACTCCATAAAATCCACACGAGGTGTGAACATCACCCAAACTGAAACCGACACCACTCAAACTCTGCGGATAACGCTGCGACCTGACACCATCTATCTACCCTACACCACCAACATTCGCTCCGACACAATCGTAGTACCCGACCGCATCTGCAAAATGAAATTGCAGAAAACGCAAACGGCAAATGCGCTATTTATTCTGATACTGATTATAGTCATTATATTTTTATTAAAACAGAAGTACAAATTTTATCGTTAGTTCGTTGACTGACATTCTGCTAATTGTCAAAAAACGCAAGGATAATAACTTTTTTCAAGTACATGCCATAAACATAAAAACATCACTAAGCCGGCTAATAACAGGGCTTGTACTTAAAAAAAAATAAATATCCCAACACATTAAAAAAAAATAGATACTACTATTTGTAAACCTGCAACGAAAAATATGTACTTATGTTAAAACTAACTCCTAACTAAATCTATTATTAACCCTTGCGGACGCACGAGCCGTGCGTCCCTACAAAAAATCTTCTTATTATTATGGCAAAAATTGTTCCTATCTCATTGATTGAGTCTATCCACGGTAAGTTGGATAAAGATGAAAATTTCGTGTTCTCAAAACGCTATGGCAACACCCACGTGTGGGAAGTTGAACCATCGCAAAAAGAGCCAACTGCGGCTCAAATCGCAGTGCAAGCTCGATTCGCTGAGGCTGCATCGAAGGCTGCCGAAGATATGGCTGACCCTGAAAAGAAAGCCGAATGGCAAGAAATTGCCGATGCCTCTAACGGCAAGTGGAAAACTGCCCGTGGCGCTGCCTTCGCTAGCTACTACCAAGAGACTTCGGATGTTGAGTAACCCACCAACAAAAAGAGGGTGTGCCTATTTTGACACACCCTCTTCTTCTTTTTTATAGTCTTCCTAAAAACATAAACATTTTCCTTAATTAAATGTGTCTACTTTTCAAGATAATACAAAAAAAGACGCAACCCACAATGTGTTACGCCTCTATATATCAATAACATACTCCATGCTCCCTGCTCCCTACTCCTTACTCCCTATTTCAATATCTCATCATATCTCGTCGACATTGTCGGATTCACCGCTGTCAACACCTCATGCACCAACTTCTTCTCGTCAGACAAACCTCTTTTTGCAAAGATATTTATCAATTCGTCATTCTTGGCATCGAGAAACGTAATAATGAACGGTGCACTCGGATTCTGACGATTCAAATCTCGCAACACACTAATCTGCTCTGCTATCTTTGCTCGCGCATTATCTACATTTGTTGCCATATTATCTAGCGCAAGTCGATGATACTCATAATAAAACTCTCGCAATGGCTTGAATCTATCGTCCATTATGTTGCTTATAATTGAATAACGATTGCGTTGCGAACCTAACTCCATACGCCACCCTTTCACTTCGTTTTCGTCACTTCGCGACTGACACATATTCACTATCTGCTCGGCTGTCGCAAATGCCGACTGACCGCCCAATCGACTATATGAATCTAAATCAAACCCTATAATCAAATAGGCATAATAAGCCATCACTGCCGTAAGATTCGACTCGTATGTACTCCTATTTATATCTATTGGGTCGAACTCTTTATACGTAAAAACAAACTCTTGGTCGCGCACATTCAACAAGTTGGTTGTATACGACGAACCATACACCGGACGCGATGCTTGCACCTGCAATTCACAAGTGAATTTATCATCCTCTACACTCGACACCACAATCATTATATTGCAATCAATCTTCTCATTCTCGGCATATACCAAATCGGTCCAACGATACGAATTCATAAAGGTCTCCAAATCATTCTCCAACGTTTCGAACACTTGCTTATTCGTACCCTCAATCTGTGGCGTACTAACCGTAAGATTACAATTCAACTCCTGCGATAATGCACAATGCACAATGCACAATGCACAAACAAATATGGCTAAAAATTTCCTCATTCTTAATTATTAATTATTAATTTTGTGTTGCAAGAATAATGAGCGAAGCTAATAACTCCTAACTCCTAACTCCTAACTCTCTCACTATATCGCGTGCCACCTCTTTTTTAGG
>JAZLDO010000188.1:0-5801 GCA_045614825.1 Candidatus Aphodosoma sp.
GGTAAAGGTGCTAACCTTGCCGAAATGAACCTCATCGGAGTGCCATGTCCTCCAGGTTTCACTATCATCACTGATGTTTGTAACGAGTATTTCGAATTTGGTAAAGACGCAGTTGTTGAAGTTCTCAAAGGCGAAGTTGAAGCTGCTCTTGCTAATGTTGAGAATTTGATGAACTCAAAATTCGGTGATATCGAAAACCCACTCCTCGTTTCTGTACGTTCAGGTGCTCGCGCATCTATGCCAGGTATGATGGATACTATCCTCAACCTCGGTCTTAATGATAAAGTGGTAGAAGGTCTTGTTCGCAAAACTAACAACCCACGTTTCGTATGGGACTCTTACCGTCGTTTCGTTCAAATGTATGGCGACGTTGTTCTCGGTATGAAACCTGTTAACAAAAACGACATCGACCCATTCGAAGCTATCATCGAAGAAGTTAAAGAAGAACGTGGTGTTAAACTCGACACCGAATTGACAGTTGAAGACCTTCAAACTCTCGTAGCTAAATTCAAAGCTGCTGTTAAAGCTCAAACTGGTCACGACTTCCCAGAATCTGCTTACGAACAACTTTGGGGTGCTGTATGCGCTGTGTTCGACTCTTGGATGAACGAACGCGCTATCCTTTATCGTAAAATGGAAGGTATTCCTGCTGAATGGGGTACTGCTGTTAACGTTCAAGCGATGGTGTTCGGTAATATGGGCGAAACTTCTGCTACTGGTGTATGTTTCAGCCGCGACGCTGCTACAGGTGAAGACCTCTTCAATGGTGAATACCTCATCAATGCTCAAGGTGAAGACGTAGTAGCAGGTATTCGTACTCCACAACAAATCACTAAAATCGGTTCACAACGTTGGGCTAAACTTGCTGATATCAGCGAAGAAGAACGCGTTGCTAAATATCCTTCAATGGAAGAAGCTATGCCTGAAATCTATGCTGAACTCGATGCTCTCCAAACTAAACTCGAAAATCACTACCGTGATATGCAAGATATGGAGTTCACTGTTCAAGAAGGCAAACTTTGGTTCCTCCAAACTCGTAATGGTAAACGTACAGGTGCTGCTATGGTGAAAATCGCTATCGATATGCTCCACCAAGGTATGATTACTGAAAAAGAGGCTATCCTTCGCGTAGAGCCTAACAAACTCGACGAACTTCTTCACCCAATCTTCGATAAAGAAGCTCAAAAGAAAGCTGTTGTATTGACTAAAGGTCTTGCAGCTTCTCCAGGTGCTGCTTCTGGTAAAATCGTATTCAACGCCGAAGATGCTGCTTTGTGGGCTTCTAAAGGCGAAAAAGTTGTGATGGTTCGTATCGAAACATCTCCAGAAGACCTTGCTGGTATGGCTGCTGCTCAAGGTATCCTCACTGCTCGTGGTGGTATGACTTCACACGCTGCCGTAGTTGCTCGTGGTATGGGTAAATGCTGTGTATCAGGTGCCGGTGCTCTCGTTATCGACTATGCTGCTAAAACTATCAAAGTTGCTGGCGTAACTCTCAACGAAGGCGATTTCATCTCTATCAACGGTTCTACTGGCGAAGTTTACCAAGGTGCTGTTGCAACTAAAGATGCTGAACTCGATTCTGATTTCGCAGAATTGATGGAATTGGCTGACAAATATACTCACCTCCGCGTTCGTACTAACGCTGATACTCCACACGATGCTGCTGTAGCTCGCAAATTCGGTGCTATCGGTATCGGTCTTTGCCGTACAGAACACATGTTCTTCGAAGGTGAAAAAATCCGTGCTATGCGCGAAATGATCCTCGCTGAAACTGTTGAAGGTCGTCGTGCTGCATTGAAAAAAATCCTCCCTTACCAACAAAACGACTTCAAAGGTATCTTCCGTGCAATGGAAGGTTGTCCTGTGACTGTTCGTCTCCTCGACCCACCTTTGCACGAATTCGTACCTCACCAAGAAAAAGAACAACGCGAATTGGCTGAAATCATGGGCGTAACTTACGACTACATCCGCACTCGTGTTAACTCACTTCACGAAGCTAACCCAATGTTGGGTCACCGCGGTTGTCGTCTTGGTAACACTTACCCAGAAATCACTGAAATGCAAACTCGCGCTATCCTTGGTGCTGCTCTTGACCTCCAAGAAGAAGGTATCGTAGCTGTTCCTGAAATCATGGTTCCTCTCACAGGTATCCTTTATGAGTTCGCTAACCAAGAACAAGTTATTCGCGCTACTGCTGCTAAATTGTTCGAAGAACGCGGTGCATCTATCGACTACAAAGTTGGTACTATGATTGAAATTCCACGTGCAGCTCTTACTGCTAACCGTATCGCTTCTAAAGCTGAGTTCTTCTCATTCGGTACTAACGACTTGACTCAAATGACATTCGGTTATTCTCGCGACGATATTGCTTCGTTCTTGCCAGCATATCTCGATATGAAGATTTTGAAAAATGACCCATTCCAAGTCCTCGACCAAAATGGTGTTGGTCAACTCGTTCAAATGGCTACAGAAAAAGGTCGCTCTGTTCGTCCTGACCTCAAATGTGGTATCTGTGGTGAGCACGGTGGCGAACCATCATCAGTTGAATTCTGCCACAAAGTTGGTCTCAACTACGTATCATGTTCTCCATTCCGTGTGCCAATCGCACGTTTGGCAGCGGCTCAAGCAGCAATCAAAAATGCTTAATATATAATCAGAAGAGGCGCAAATATATTTTGCGCCTCTTTTTTACCTTATCCTTGAAACATAAGTACATACTTTATGTTTGCAATTCACATATTACAATCTCTATTTTATTGTTTCATCGAGACAACTACTTTTTCAAGTACAAGTCCTAAATCATAATTTATTGTAGGGACGCTCGGCTCGAGCGTCCGCAAAAAAAACAAGGCATGTACTTAAAAAACAAAGTAAACCAACAATAAAACAACCAAACAATTTTGTCCAATAAATTTAATATGTACTTCTGTTAAAATAAATTCTTCATTCTTATGCTCCACATCCTTGACAAACAAAATTCTATACTTGGTAATTTCATCAAGCAAATCCGCTCTGTCGAAATCCAAAACGACTCAATGCGTTTCCGTCGCAATATCGAGCGCATTGCCCAAGTTATGTGTTACGAAATCAGTAAGTCGCTGAACTACGAAACCGAGCCTATTCAAACTCCCCTCGGCATAGCACCAATCAACGTTGTTGCCGACAAAATCGTAGTAGCATCAATTCTTCGTGCTGGTTTAGCCATGCACAATGGAGTATTAGATTTCTTCGATGGTGCCGAAAACTGTTTTGTCTCGGCCTATCGCAAATACACCGACGATACCCATTTCGACATCCATGTCGAATATATCGCCTCTCCATCGCTCGATGGCAAAACTGTTATCCTTTGCGACCCGATGTTGGCAACGGGCTCATCTATGGAGTTGGCATACAAAGCATTACTTACTCATGGTACACCTGCTCGTGTCATCGTTTGTAGCATCGTATCAACGCAATATGCCGTCGATTACATTTCAAAAGTGATGCCCGATTGCGACATCTACACCGCAGTCCTCGATCCTGAACTCAACGCCCATAAATATATCGTCCCAGGCCTCGGCGACTGTGGCGACCTTGCCTTTGGCGAAAAAATCTAATTTATTATTTGAAAGTATTTAGATATGAAAAGATTATTATTATTAATAGGTATATTTTGTATTGTAAGTCTTGCATTCGGTCAAGATAGAAAACTTCTTACAATGGAAGATGCAATACTCAATAGAGATTTAAATCCTAAGAATTATCTTGTGCGGTGGAGTAGAGAATATCCAAATCAATATCTTCATCAAGAGGATTCTATTTGGTATGCCATAGATGTTTTTACAGGAAAACAACGAGAGGTGGATTATACTGAACCTCAAAAAATACATATACCTCATGCCGTGCTGAAAGGAAATAACATAGTATGGCTCACTGCAGATAGTGTAGAAATACCAATTACACAATTTGTTGATACTAACATTGTTTGTGGTCAAGCTGTTTCGCGCAATGAATTTGGTTGTATGGAGGGTCTTTTCCCTTCTCCAGACAATAGTCGTTTAGCTTTTTATGTAAAAGATGAAAGTAATGTAACTACTTTTCCTTTGCTCGATATAACAACTCGCACAGGTACAGCCCGTAATCTCAAATATCCAATGGTAGGCATGTCATCCGAATGTCTCAAGTTTGGTGTTTATGACGTAGTCCAAAATAAAACTATCTATTTACATATTACTGACTTCACTGATGAACGTTATCTTACTAATCCGACTTGGTCGCCTGATGGAAAAACTATTTATATTCAAGTGATGAATCGTGAGCAAAAAGAGTTGAATCTTAATGCTTATGATGTTCAGACAGGCGAATATATAACAACTATCTTGACCGAGAAAAACAATAAATTTCTTGAACCAAATATGCCGTTGAAATTTATTGACGATGATAGATTTATTTATACTACTGATAATCGTGATGGCTATTACAATCTCTATCTCTATTCACTGAAGAAAAAACAGTTGACACGACTAACTCATGTAAATGCAGATGTTGAATATCTCGATCATGATAATAAATATGTATATTATTACTCAGCAGAGATATCTTCTGCCGAGCGTCATCTCTGTCGTGTGAATATTGCAACGGGTAAAAGCATGCGTTTAACTCGTGAGAAAGGTTGGCACCAATGTCAATTATCTGTCGATAAACGTTATTTTACCGATAATTATTCATCACTTAATGTGCCTAGGGTAGTTGCTGTAGCCTCTACTGATGGTAAATTTTATCGAGAAGTTTTTCGTGCAGAAGATCCTTGTCGTGACTATAATTTTGCCCCAATCGAATTAGGTACTATAAAAAGTGCTGATGGACAGTATGATAATAATTATCGACTTATTCGCCCTCTTGATTTTGATTCGACGAAACAATATCCTGTAATATTATATGTATATGGTGGCCCTCATACGCAACTTGTTCGTAATTCTTATCAAGGTTATCTTCGTCGTTGGGAAATGTATATGGCGCAACGTGGTTATGTTGTCTTTGTTATGGACAATCGAGGTACTCCAAATCATGGTGCCGATTATACTCGTGCCATTCATTGTCAGTGTGGTGTAGTAGAAATGCAAGACCAAATGGTTGGTGTGGAGTGGCTCATGTCGCATTCATGGGTAGATAAAGATCGCATTGGTGTTCATGGTTGGTCTTATGGTGGATTTATGACTATATCCCTTATGACTAACTATCCTGAAATTTTCAAAGTAGGTGTAGCTGGTGGACCTGTTATCGATTGGAAGTGGTATGAAGTTATGTATGGCGAACGCTACATGGAAACCCCAGAAACTAATGCCGAAGGTTTTGAGGTAGTATCGTTAATGAATAAAGCAAAAGATTTAAAAGGTAAGCTCCTTATTTGTCAAGGTCTCATTGATAACGTAGTCCTCTACCAACACTCCCTCAACTTTCTCGATGCTTGCATTACCAATAACATTCCAATTGACTATTTCATCTATCCTCGCGCCGAACATAACGTCATAGGCAAAGATAGAGTTCATCTTATGCAAAAAGTAACAGATTATTTTGAAGATTATCTTCGTAAATAAAATATAGATGGCATCTTTTTAGATGTCATCTGTTTTTTTTATAAATATTTTTATTTATTATTTTTTCATCGAAAAAACACAAAAAAAATGAAAAACACGAAAAAATCATGTTGCAAAACATGTTTTTCAGGTATAAAAACGCTAAAAAACGCTAAAAAAACATGGTGTATCCTATTGAAAAAGCAAAAAATATCAAATTTTTCTTTTTGAAATACAGCTATT
>JAZLDO010000189.1:0-2464 GCA_045614825.1 Candidatus Aphodosoma sp.
CTTGCTGTTCTAAATTATCATTTATATATTATTTTTGCCATTCTAAAATAACTATGTATTTTATCTCAAAATTTATAAAATATATAGTATGAAAGAAAATATCATATCGAAGATTAAGAGTGCAATGCAAAGTGTTATTTCGGCTGAACAAATGAATGTGTTAAGCAATGTATTAACGAATACACTGCAAGACATCATTGTATACGAATCAAAAGATAAATCTCAATCAAGGAATAGCATAAATTCACAATTACAGTCTTTATTTATATCAGCAAAACGTGTTGAAGGATGTTCTGAAAATACACTTAAATACTATGCTTCAACCATAGAATGCATGCTGTTAAAAATCAACAAGGACATTATTGATATAAGCACAAACGATTTACGTTGTTATCTATCACAATATCAATCTGCAAACAATTCTTCAAAAGTCACCATCGATAATATTCGTAGAATATTTTCAAGTTTTTTTTCATGGCTTGAAGATGAAGACTATATTGTTAAAAGTCCAGTACGAAGAATTCATAAAGTAAAAACAGGCTCTTTAGTAAAGGAAGTACTATCTGATGAAAATCTGGAGATTTTACGAGATAGTTGTACAAATATCAGAGATTTAGCAATCATTGATTTATTATCTTCGACTGGCATTCGTGTGGGTGAACTGGTAAAAATCAATCGTGAAGATATTGATTTCCATGAACGAGAATGCGTAGTATTTGGTAAAGGGAACAAAGAAAGAGAGGTGTATTTCAATGCTCGAACCAAAATACATCTTAAGCAATATCTAGAAAGTCGTACAGATGATAATCCTGCTTTATTTGTTTCTCTGCACAGCCCACACAAACGATTAAAAATTAGTGGTGTAGAATTAAGATTGAGACAACTTGGCAAAAAAGTAGCGATCAACAAAGTACACCCTCACAAATTTAGAAGAACTCTTGCCACAATGGCAATTGACAAAGGAATGCCAATTGAGCAAGTTCAAAAATTATTAGGACATGTAAAGATTGATACAACAATGCATTATGCAATGGTTAATCAAAACAATGTAAAAAATTCACATAGAAAATACATTAGTTAATTATGAATGAATGGAAAAAATATAGATTAGGAGATATTTGTGATTTGATATCAGGATTTGCATTCAAAAGCAAAGATTTCGGGAATTATCCTGACAAAGTTGTAAAAATTGCAGACATACAACCTCCAATTGTAAATACCTCTGATTTAATAGGTGTTGATTTATCGACATACGATAAAAATAAACTAATGAAATATATTGTGTCCAATGGAGATTTTGTTTTAGCAATGACTGGTGCAACGATTGGGAAATTAGGCCGAATAACTAATGATATAAAAGCATATATCAATCAGCGTGTTTTAACATTTAGACCAAACTTGTCAATTGTTGACAAGTCATATTTGTATTACACATTATGCTCCCAAAATTTTAACAAATATATTTTCAATCATATTGATAGCGAAACCGCACAACCAAATATCAGTGCCAATTCTATTGGATATTTTGAAATTTATTTGCCATCTTTGGAAATACAACAAAAAATTGCTAGTATTTTAGATTCCTTGTACAACAAAATAAACTGCAATAATTCAATAAATGATAATTTAGCAAACTAATCTAGAGAAACATCTTCAACGCTTATTTCTCCACTCATTAACTTTGGCAGCAAAGTGTCGCGGAGTGAAATAAGATACTTGTTTTCATTAAATAGATTAAGCATTTGCTCATCTAATTTTTTTACAATATTATCAAACATAGAGATAATTTTCGGAGTCGGTATGCATAATACAATGTCTTCAAGTTCTTTTCTGTTAATAGAACCAAAAACAGTCCCTTCACCATTAAATTGGTCAAGTTGAGGTTTAAGTTCTTTTAAACAATAATATATATATGAAAAGTTTCCAGTTTTTGATTTGATACTTGCTATTCCTCGTCCAATACAACATTTTTGTGTTGCAATATTAATATCACCTACAGGAGCTCTTACACTCAATAAGACACTCATTGGATCAGCAAATCTAGTTGGTTCTGTTGTAAATAGTCTAACATCAGGGTAGCGATTCCCAAACTCCGTCCTTCCCTGATAAAATACTATTCCATCACCGACTTCATTATAACTCTTGCCATTGGGAGATTGTCCCATAATTATTTCAGCGACATCTTTTAACTGTCCAACATTCCAACTTTTAGGTATTAATCCGATTTTGGAGTCAGTCATCATTCCACCTGAAGATTTATATGATTTGCCTTCTTCATTTGGAAATTCAAAGTCTACAAACCATTGCTTGTATAACGCTTGAACTTGCTGTTCTAAATTATCATTTATATATTATTTTTGCCATTCTAAAATAACTATGTATTTTATCTCAAAATTTATAAAATATATAGTATGAAAGAAAATATCATATCGAAGATTAAGAGTGCAATGCAAAGTGTTATTTC
>JAZLDO010000190.1:0-6029 GCA_045614825.1 Candidatus Aphodosoma sp.
TTCTTCACATGCTGCTTGTGGATCCGCTACATCTACAACATGAACGTATGTTTTATCTGCTGATGCAAAATAATATTCCAAACGCTCGTTGATGATTTTACCATCACCCACAAGATAAGCCTCTACAATACCTTCTTTCACTGCTTGCATTGCTGCTTCGAGCGAGTGCATATCTACGGCATTAGCTACTGCCATTTTTTTACGTGTAACTCCGTTACCTGAAGTCAAATACGCTTTCAAATCTTCAAATGATTTAATTGCTCCCATGATATTTAAATTTAGTTATTAATGATTAGTTATTTGTTATTACGAGTGGTTTTTCCATAAAATGCAAATTACCATACAACGATTTGCAAAGTTACATAAAAATTTTATATATACAACTATTTTCAAAGAAAAATCACATACACTCCACACAATCTCCCTCTGAGTTAAGAAAAGTAACTAAAAACCGAAAGAATATACCAAGTCCTTACTCCCTGCTCCCTAAATAGAAACATCTATCACCAACTCCAACTTCGAATCTACCGATTTATTATCTAATTTAGCTGACACCCATTTTTTATATGTCTTAAATAATCGCTCAGCCACTACTACATCAATACCAAACACTGCCCCATTGGTTATCGAATCTAATCTAACAATACCATTTTCAGTTACTGTAAATTCAATATGCACTTCGGCTCGCGTTCCTATCATGTTCAACATCTCGTCGGGATATTTATCTAACAATATATTGAACACTTTCGACATATATTTCTGCACATGTACCAAAAATGCAACATTACCACCTGCTGGACGTGCCACTTTATTGAGTACGAGTCCATCCAAATTTGTTACCAATCGACTCTCTACCCAAAAATTTTCTAACCCCTCTATCTCAATATCACCCGACACAATCGATTCTGCATCATCCTGCGCCCTTAAATCAATGCATAATGCACAATGCACAATGCACAATAATAATAGTACTCTAAAATATTTCATTTAATAATAGGCCGAAAAGCCTTAAACTTTTTAATTAAAAAAATTATTAATCGCAGAAAACAATTATAATTTATGACCCCAAAAACACAACTAACAAAATGATTATAAACCGAAGGTCTTTGCATCGTTAGACGAAAAAAATTATGAATTATGAATTGTGAATTGTGAATTATAAATTATAAATTATGAATTAAAATAGACTCATCTGCCCATCATTTGTTATCTGCTCTGGATCGTCTGGTTGTGTAGAAACTATTTCAATACCAGCCAAAATGTCTTCTGGATTAAGATTATCGCCATCGGCTGGTTGTTCTGATTCAGGCTGTCGCAATGGCTCCAACTCCTCTATTTCTCCCACCTCATAATTACTCAATCGTTTACCTTTAGCTTTATATCCCTTTACACCAATAAATTCCTCAGCATCAATCTCTATTGCTTCTCTAAACGAATCGCCTCCACCAAACGTCACTTTCAATCGTGGATAAACCGTATCTGTCAATAAATCAATTCTTGAATCTCCGCCTACAACCAAATACGATGTACGTTTATTTACTGCTTCAAACGTAAATCTCTTGATATAGTGATATTTCTGCTCATCGTCAAACAACACTGCGGTCCACACTTTGGCAGCATCGAATTTTTCTATCAACATCAAATCATCGTCATAGTGATTATTCAAATCAAAGCTTGTAGTATAGAAATCACCCGATTTTGTCACTACCAATATTTGATCATCGCCATCGAAGTTGCCAATATATTCACCGCGTTTATCAACATTGAGGCGCAACACATCTCTATCGAAATAGATATCCGTACCGCCCAATGTCGAACCTCCTTTTTGCTTCAAAACTATCTTCGCTACATCAAATTTTGTGAGGATATTACCCATCGCATCACGTCCTTTGATTGCTATCTCCGAAAAGTCTTTTTCAAATATCAAGTTCTTAATTCTGCGTGTCGTTGGTTTCAATTGCACTTTGATTATTTCTGCCTCACCATTAGGGTTTGCCGAGAAATATACCACTTTCGAACCTGCCACGCCTTGTGTCAAATCATACTCTTTATCGCGAGTAACAGCGCTCACTGCAAAGCGTTTAATATAATATCCTTTGTCCTTACCGTTGCGATACACTGCGTTGTAAATCGTGCGCTTGTCGTTCTTCGCCCACACGCCTACGTACAATATATTCTTACCTACATACACTTTGTCTGCCACCTTAATCACCTTATATTTTCCATCTTTATAGAAGATGATTATATCGTCCATATCCGAGCAATTGGTAACAAATTCTGTGTTGTCGTCTTTCTTCAAACCTATACCCACAAATCCTTCTTCATGATTGATATAGAGTTTTTCGTTGGCTTCCACCACTTTAGTCACTTGTATTGTCTCAAAATTGCGCAACTCTGTCTGACGTGGATACAAGTGTGCATATTTTGCCTTCAAGTGTTCAAACCACTCTATCGCATGGTCTATGATATGAGCCAATTTATAATCCAACTCTTTTATCCTCTCTTTCAATGCAACTATCTGCTCTTCTGCCTTGTCTGTGTTGAATTTCAAGATACGTGCCATCTTTATTTCCAACAATCGTTGCAAATCCTCACGGGTCACTTCACGGATAAATTTCGGTTTATATGGCTCCAATCTCGAGTCGATATGGTCTAATGCAGCATCTACCGATTTCGCTTGCTCGAATTGTTTATCCTTATATATACGCTCTTCAATGAATATCTTCTCCAACGACGCAAAGTGCAATTGTTCGCTCAATTCTCCTCTCTCTATCTCCAACTCTTTACGCAACAAATCTACCGTGCTATTAGTGCTACGTCTCAACACTTCCGACACGGTGATGAAGCATGGTTTATTATCGTCTACCACACAGCAGTTTGGCGAATAGTTCACCTGGCATTTTGTAAAGGCATACAACGCATCGATTGTCTTATCGCTCGATGTCTTTGCCTCAAGGTGTACACGTATCTCTACGTTTTTCGATGTATTATCATCAATCTTCTTTATGTTGAGTTTGCCCTTCTCATGCGCCTTCACTATCGAATCCATCAACACGCCCGATGTCACTCCGTATGGCACCTCCACTATCTTCAATGTCTTATTGTCTATCTTCTCAATCTTAGCGCGAATCGACAATTTTCCCCCACGCTCGCCATCGTTGTATTTTGACACATCCATCATACCTCCTGTCGGGAAATCTGGATAGAGTTCAAACTCCTCGCCCTTCAAACATGCTATCGATGCATCACACAATTCGCCGAAGTTATGTGGCAATATTCTCGAATTCAAACCTAATCCGATACCCTCCGAGCCTTGCGCCAAAAGCAATGGGAATTTCACTGGCAACGATATCGGCTCTTTATTCCTTCCATCATACGATGGTTTCCACTGTGTTGTCTTTGGGTTAAACACAGCCTCCAACGCAAATTTTGTCAATCTCGCTTCGATATAACGTGGCGCAGCAGCACCATCTCCTGTCAATATATTACCCCAGTTACCCTGACAATCAACCAACAAATTCTTCTGACCCAAATTCACCAACGCATCGCCTATCGACGCATCACCGTGAGGGTGAAACTGCATCGTATGTCCCACTATATTAGCCACTTTATTATATCGTCCATCATCCAATCTACGCATTGCATATAGCACACGACGTTGCACTGGCTTCAATCCGTCGTTGATATGTGGTATCGCACGCTCCAAGTTCACATACGACGCATAATCCAAAAACCACGTACGAAACATCCCCGAGAGATGAAACACTTCATCCCCCTTTCCGTCGCTAATTTTATACTCCGAATGACCCTCTCCCATCACATTCTCAACCTCTTCAATCATCTCATTCTCTTGATTTTCCAATTCTTCTGACATAATACACCCAAATTAATATAATTTCTTCTGCAAAGATACACAAAATCTCCAAATCCACCAACAAAATTCCAAAAGTTATTTAAACGAAATTCACCGACACACCAAAAACTTGCAAAATAAGGGATTTTAGAACATAAAAATTTGCAAAATAAAGGATTTTAGAATACAAAAAACTGCAGAATAAGGGATTTTGCAACATTAAAATTTGCAAATTCTGGTTTTATTATTTTTTTATTTAATTGAAAACAACATTTTAACCACCATCCACTAATCCCTCCCCCAAAAAAATCCTCAAATAAAACAACTCTAATTTCATTTTTTTTTCTTACCTTTGCATATCTAAAACCAAACACTATGAACAAACTAAAACTCCTCTACATCAAACTAAAGCAAAACAAGTGGATAAATAAATACACTATCACACTTGTCATTTTTGCTATCATCATCATTTTTTTTGATTCCAATAGCCTAATAGACCGCTATAAAGCATATCGCGAAAAACAAGAACTCAAAAAAGAAATCAAAAGTTACGAGGAAAAAATTCGCGAAGACCAAGAATTTCTTAATGCAATACAATCAGATACCGAAGCTCTCGAAAAATTCGCACGCGAAGAATACAAAATGAAAGGCAAAAACGAAGATGTTTACATCATCAAAGAAGACTAACTTCCCTAGAACAACTAATCCGTCCAATTTGACCAATTAGGCTAATCCGACTAATCAAAAATAATCTTGTTCTCTTGTCTTCCTGTCTAAAATAAAACGAGCGTAGCGAGTAAAATCTGTCATTCTTCCGCCAAGGTACGTCGCAGACGTAGCGAGGCATATACAAAAAATATGTTCTTATGTCATTCTGTCTAAAATAAAAACAATTATGGCAAAAAAATCAACCCCTCCACAACGCAAAAACTCAATTCCTGATCAAAACTACACAGTTAAGCACGATGCTCAACTCCTTGAATATATGATTGAAATATGGCCTCACCAAAGCCGTAACGCAATCAAATCATATCTCTCTCACCGACAAATTGCCATCAATGGCAAAACTGAAACTGCATTCGACCTCCCACTCCGCGCTGGCGATCGCCTCACTTGGCGTAGCGTGGGCGAAGAACGCCAAAACCCTAACCACAAGGTAAAAATCATATACGAAGACGACCACATCATCGTGGTCGACAAAAAACCTGGTGTACTCACTATGTCCACTGGCCGCGAGGGCGAACAAACAGCCTACTCTGTCATGATGGAGCATGTGCGCCGTCGTAATAAAAACAACCGCATCTTCATCGTCCATCGCCTCGATCGCGACACTTCTGGCCTCCTTCTCTTCGCTAAATCCGAAGAGATACAAGAGATTCTACAAGAGCGTTGGAACGAAAATATCATCCGCCGTCAGTACGTCGGTGTTGTCGAAGGCGAAATGGAACAATCTGAGGGTCAAATCGTCTCTTGGCTTACCGAGAATCCTAAATCGCTCAAAATGCAGGCTTCTCCTGTCGACAATGGTGGCAAAAAAGCTATCACTAACTACCGCGTAATCAAAAACAATGGTCGCTATACTCTTCTCGAAATCACTCTCGAAACTGGTCGCAAAAACCAAATCCGCGTGCAACTCTCGTCTATCGGCCACCCTATCGCTGGCGACAAACGCTATGGCGCCCAATCCAACCCTCTCGGCCGCCTCTGTCTCCACGCTCAAGTCATCTCTTTCATCCACCACGTAACTCGCGAGGTGATGAAATTCGACACCGATATCCCTACTATCTTCCGATAGTATTTTTAACATAAGTACAAATCCAATATTTCACGTGTTCACAAAAATAATTTGTATTTCACTACTCTGCAAGGATAACAACTTTTTAAGTACAAGCCCTAAATCTATCTAATTACAAGGCTTGTACTTAAAAAAACAAATTCAACCAACACAATGCTATCAATAGTAAATAAACATATTCTCCCGAAAATTAAATTTTGTACTTCTGTTAAAATAAACACAAAAAAAAGAAACGCTCCAAAAAGCGTCTCTCCAAAAAAGCTGGGTGGATGATGGGGATCGAACCCACGACCCTCAGGACCACAATCTGATACTCTAACCAACTGAGCTACATCCACCAGGTCTGTTTTGCGAGTGCAAAGTTACAACTTTTTATCGAAT
>JAZLDO010000191.1:0-13697 GCA_045614825.1 Candidatus Aphodosoma sp.
ATGACAGGCGCAGGTATGATGGACTGTAAAAATGCCCTTACCGAAGCTAATGGCGATATGGACCAAGCTATCGAACTTATCCGTAAACGTGGTCAAGCTATCGCAGCTAAACGTAGCGACCGTGAAGCATCTGAAGGTTGCGTTCTCGCTGGCGTTAAAGACGGATTCGCAGCTATCGTAGCTCTCAAATGCGAAACTGACTTCGTTGCTAAAAATGCTGATTTCATCGCTCTTACTCAACTTATCCTCGATACTACTCTTGCTAACAAACCAGCTAACCTCGATGCTCTTAACGCTCTCGCTATCGAAGGTCGTACTATCGCTGAACTCGTAACTGACCGTTCAGGTGTTACAGGCGAAAA
Organism: Candidatus Aphodosoma sp.; assembly: GCA_045614825.1. Taxonomy (GTDB): domain Bacteria; phylum Bacteroidota; class Bacteroidia; order Bacteroidales; family Paludibacteraceae; genus Aphodosoma. The sequence continues at coordinate 363 of JAZLDO010000191.1, forward strand.
AATGGAAATTGGTTACTACGAATTCGTTGAAGGTGCAACAGTAGTTGAATATATCCACCCAGGCAACAAACTTGCTACTATCGTTTCTTTTGCTGAAGCTGGCGTTGACCACCAAGTAGGTCGCGACGTTGCTATGCAAGCTGCAGCTATGAACCCAGTTGCTCTCAACCGTGATTCTGTTCCTGCTGACGTTATCGCTAAAGAATTGGAAATCGGTCGTGAAAAAGCTCGCGAAGAAGGCAAACCAGAAGCTATCCTTGACAGAATTGCTCAAGGTCGTTTGGATAAATTCTTCAAAGAATCTACTCTCGTAGAACAAGAGTTCATCAAAGACAACAAAATGACTGTAGGTGCTTACGCTAAAGCTAACAACGCTACTCCAACAGCATTCAAACGCGTAACTCTCAACCAAGACTAATATTATAGCTGAATAATTTTTATATCATCTATATTCACAACGACTATAATCAAACAAGATTGTAGTCGTTGTTTTTTTAGTGGATAGTATTGCAAAAACAATATAATTAATTATTACTGTCCGATAAAAAATAAATTAATTGCCTAAAAGGATAATAGATAAAGGAAATATGAGATAATTTTATGATAGGGGGGCTTGTAATTTGTATTATATATTTTAAGAAAAGTCCCGTAGGAACGATAGAACCCAGCCCGGGGGGGGGATGCGAGTAAGCGAGTGCAATAGAGTTTACTCTGATTGCCGAGCATGAGCAATTTTTACACCCCCGTCTGGATTATATCGCCTCTTCGAGGCTCGCAATTTTACCGGACAGTGAAATAATTAATAGATCTCCAATAAAAAAAGCGTGGAACGGCAATAGTCGAATTCCACGTTTTTTATTTATATCTTAATGCAAATCAATTTTTGCCTAATTTTGCTACTATTAGGGTGTATGGTTTGGATCATTAATACATATAGTCCTGCTGGTACTGTTTGGTTGTTGGAATCTGTGCCATCCCAAAGTGTATATCCCTGTGTGCCGAGTAGTTGGTTGTCGGCTATGCGACAAATGTGTGCTCCATGGCGTGTGTAGGCGTCTATTGTTATTGTGTAACCTGTATTTGGTAGGTTGTGGTGAATAATAAGTTGGTCTTGATAACCATCATTGTTGGGCGAAAAAGTGTTATTTTCAAGCCAAAAGAGCTGATTCAATTCGTTGTTTTCAAGGTTGAGAGTTTGCGAGTTTTGCCACCCTGCGGTGTTGTATGATGCTGAACTATTCCAATTTTCAGAAGCTTGGGTCGATGCTATAGGATTTATTCTTTCGAGTGATATGTCATGTAAATCTGTGAGTTGTGAGTGATGCCAAGAGTTGGAGTAGTGAACTTCATCTATTACATTGCCACTGCGATTGGTGAGTACGAGAGCTCCTTCAGATGCAGGTATAGATGGTAGTGTGGCTGTAATGTATATAGATTGTGGGTTAATTCCTAATGGGCAATTTATTGCGCTTGTGTCAGATGATATAACGGCGTATTGTTGAGGTGATAGTATGGTGCTTGTTGAACAAAATATTTTTGAACCTTTGAGATTGTTGTTAGCATCGCGATTAGATAGCATCAATCGGTTGAGGTCAAGATAGAAATTGCTATTGTTGTATAGTTCAATGAATTTACTGTTGCCATCACTCACATACGGCATCAATTCGTTGAAAATGATGTCCATATATTGTGCTTGATAGGGGAGAGCGAGTGTTATAGTCGTGTCTGGCATATTCCAGTCACTGACGCAGGTAAAATTATGGAATGATATGTCAATAGTTTTAATTGAGTCGAGAGGTTCGGAGAGGTAAATATTGAGCGTTTTGCGTTGAGGTTCAGTCCAATCGAGTGATTTGAGTTCGTTTTCTGTGATATTGATGTTTTGTCGTAAAGACACGATTTCGCCTTGCATTGGTTTGTTGAAATGTATTTGTATTGATTTGTTGTCTTTTATTCCAAGACTTGTGATACACGGAATTAATTCGTCAGGTAAAGAGCTGAATGTACTATTTATCTCTGCAGGGGTACCCCCACGAATATCAATAGAAGGAACCCATGTGGTTGAATTTGAAAGTGGATTGGTTGGATCTCTACGTTCAAGCGACCAGCCTCCGTCTGCTTTGATTGGCTCGGAGTCGTACCAATCGGCGGTGTATTCTACAAACGAAATTATATGATTTTGTTTGTTTTTAAGGGTGAGAAGATTGCCATCATTGTTGAGTGTTGGCATTGATTCTACAACGCATATTTTGTTAGTAATTGCCGAGAGTTCAACCATTGCGTTATAAGAGCAGATAACGGCATATTCTTGAGGTTCGAGAATATAATCGCTGAAAGTACCAGTTTTGGCTGGAGTTGTGATTTTACAATCTTCGAGTGTAAGTGTGCGATCCGTTGTGTTATATATCTCTATCCATTCTACTTCCGGTAACTCAACTGCAGGGTTTGGTTTTGCCATTATTTCGGTAATGACAATATCACCAGCATTTATTAGTTCCGTTTCTGTAGGCTTATCGCCACAATTTACGCTATTGATGCGTAAATTATAAGGATTGTCTGGGTTTTCAATAAGCAAAAAACCTGTAGATGTGGCATTTTGTATGGAGTAGGGAATGGAGAGTTGAGAGTGGATATTTTTAGTGTTGTTAGTATTGCATTCGATAGACCAATTTTTATTGTTGCATGTGATTTTGCAAGTTAGATTAGTTGTACCATAAGGAATTGGTTGTTCGGAAGTTGCTAAGATTTCAGTTGTTTTGTTTTCGTAGATAAAACTAACATGTCTATTTTCTAAATTGATTTCTATAAAGAAACCAACTCCTTCTCCGAGAGAGGGTAGAGATGATGTGATATAAAACCTAATTTCGCCTTCAGAATCTTTGTTTACATCGAAAGTCAAATCGCATCCCCACCATGTATTGTCCATTAGTGTATTGGCTGTTCGGAAAGAACCTTTGTGCATGTTATATTCCTCTCCTGTTTTAGGGGTGGTGTCGTAGCCGGAGGGGTTATTATTTAATTCTCCCGTTGGATGTAGTTCAACTGCATAACCACCATTATTTTCTACTATATTGGCTTCTATATCGCTCATAAACCAGCGTGGATTAGCGCTATAATTCCCATCCGAAAAATCATCGTAGAATTGGCTAAAGCACAATGACGAAAACAGTAAAAATATGATTGTTAAATAATTTTTCATAAACGTTTGAATATCTGAAAAAAAAATCTTAATTTTGCAACGTGGTGTGTTGTGTGTTATTGCATATAATTCATCGCAAATATACAACATTTAGTTTAATTAACAAAATAATTTATAACTTACTATGAGAGTGGCAATTGTGGGCGCAAGTGGCGCTGTAGGTCAAGAGTTTTTGCGTGTATTAGCAGAACGTAATTTCCCTATTACTGAATTGAAATTGTTTGGTTCTTCACGCAGTGCGGGTCGTGAATACGATTTTTGTGGACGTAAAATCAAGGTTCAAGAGTTACGTCATGGCGATGACTTTAAAGATTTAGATATTGTTTTTACATCGGCTGGTGGTTCTATTTCACAAGAATATGCCGAAGATATTACTCGCTTTGGTGCTGTGATGATTGATAATTCAAGCGCATTTCGTATGGATGAAGATGTACCATTGGTAGTGCCTGAAGTGAATGCAGAAGATGCTCTTAATCGTCCTCGCAATATTATCGCAAATCCTAACTGCACTACTATCCAAATGGTAGTGGCATTAAAAGCTATCGAGAATTTATCGCACATCCGCCGTGTGCATGTATCTACTTATCAAGCTGCTTCTGGTGCAGGCGCAACTGCTATGGCAGAACTCGAACAACAATATCGTCAAGTGCTTGCAGGCGAAGAACCTACTGTCGATAAGTTCGCTTATCAATTGGCTTACAATCTCATACCTCAAGTGGATGTGTTCACCGAAAATGGCTATACCAAAGAGGAGATGAAGATGTTCAACGAAACTCGCAAAATCATGCACTCTGATGTTGCTGTGAGTGCAATGTGTGTGCGTGTGCCATCGTTGCGTGCTCACTCTGAGTCTATTTGGGTCGAAACTGAACGCCCTATCACCGTAGCTGAGGCTCGTGAAGCATTTGAAAAAGCCGAAGGTGTAGTTGTTATGGATAATCCTGCCAATAAAGAGTATCCTATGCCTCTATTCCTTTCTGGCAAAGACCCTGTTTATGTTGGCCGTATCCGCCAAGATCTTGCTAATCCTAATGGCCTTACATTCTGGTGCGTGAGCGATCAAATCAAAAAAGGCGCAGCTCTCAACGCTGTACAAATCGCCGAATATCTCATCTCTGTTAAAGGTTTGTAATTATGAAAAAAATATTATTCACAGCATTAGCCGCGCTCATGTTGGTAGCTTGTAATCAAGCACCTAAAAGTTACAAAATCGTGGGCACTCTCGACACCGACGAGTTCAATGGCAATTGGGTTTATTTAGCTGAAAGTGTGCGTAAAATGGCTACCGAAGTATTTGATAGCGCACAAATTGTCGATGGTAAATTCAAAATGAAAGGTGTGGCTGATGAACCAAAGATGCTTGTTGTCGTTGTCACTGATGCTAAGCGTCAAATGGTAGAACAAGGCGTAGGCGCATATTTCATTCTCGAAAATGGCAATATTACCATGAATGTCGATACTGCATACGCAATGACGGTAACTGGTACAGCTTTCAATCGTGCCTATGCTGAATATGATTCTATCATCATGTCGTTCGATGCACGTTGCAATGTTATTGCTGAAGGCGAAGGCTCTAATGCCGAAAAATTTGAGGCTATCACTGCCGAACGTAATAACTACAAAGAGACTATCAAATCGTTGGTATTACCATATGTTGGCACTCAACCTGCAATCAAGATGGTGAAAGACATCAAACATCTTTTCTCTAACGAAGAGTTGGCAGAGTTGTTACCTACCGATGCAACTAAAGCTCGCACTGCAGAACAACCATATATGGCTGTAGGTAGTTATTTGACCGATGAGGCAACTCCGAATGCTGCGGGCGACACTATTCGTTGGATGGATATTGTTTCGCAACACGACTATACGCTCATTGACTTTTGGGCATCGTGGTGTGGACCATGTATGCGCTCTATGCCCGAACTCAAAGAGTTGTATGCCGAACATGCAGGCGAACACTTCGAAATCATTGGTATTTCGTTAGATAATAATCGTGATAGATGGCTTGGCGCAATTGAGCGTTTAGATTTGAAATGGGTACAACTTACAAATCTTATGTTCTGGGACGAACCTATGGTCAAACGTTTCGAGATACCATTTATCCCATCAACTATGTTGGTTGACCGCGAAGGTAAAATCATCATTCGCAACCCTAATCACGACGAACTAAAAATATATTTAGCAAGATAATTAAGCACGAGTGCCTATTGTAGGGACGCTTGGTTCAAGCGTCCGCTTTATAAGGTATTTATGTCTAAAATCTTTTTGTTCTTTCTGTCTTAAAATAAAAAAATGACAAACAAAATATTTCCAGCAGAGTGGGCACCACAACAATTTGTGCAACTCACATGGCCTCATGCCGATACCGATTGGGCTTATATGCTCGATGAGGTACAGGCTTGCTTCAAAAATATAGCGCGCGAAATAGCCAAGCGTCAACAACTCCTTATCGTTGCCCCTGACGTAGAAGATGTTCGCCGTCAAATTGCCGATGAGGTCAATATGGCTAATGTCGTTTTGGTCGAATTGCCTTCTAACGACACTTGGGCTCGTGATCATGGTGGAATTACTGTCTTCGAAAATGGCAAACCTGTTGTATTAGATTTCCAATTCAATGGTTGGGGGTTAAAGTTCGCTTCTGATAAAGATAATCTTATCACCGAACGCCTTCATCGTGCAGGTCATCTCTTTGGCGAATTGCGCAACTGCCGCAATTTCACTTTCGAAGGTGGCTCTATCGAGAGCGATGGCGAAGGCACTTTGCTCACCACTTCAGAATGTCTTCTTTCGCCTAATCGCAATGCAACAATGACTCGTGCCGATATCGAGATATATCTTCTCGATACTTTAGGAGCCAAACAACTCCTTTGGCTCGATCATGGATATCTTGCTGGCGACGACACCGATTCGCATATCGATACACTTGCTCGTCTTTGTCCTAATAATACAATATTATATGTAAAATGTGACGACCATGACGATGAGCATTATGAGGCTTTGCATCTCATGGAAGAACAACTCAAAACCTTTCGCACTCTCTCTGACGAACCATATCGCTTGATCGCTTTGCCTATGGCGCGCCCTGCATTCGAGGATGACGAGCGTATTCCTGCTACGTATGCCAACTATCTCGTTATCAATGGCGCAGTCCTTGTTCCGACTTATAACACTGACTTAGATGCTCTCGCTTTGGCTCAAGTGCAACAAGCATTCCCTGAGCACGAAATTGTAGGCATCGACTGTCAAGACCTCATTCGTCAGCATGGTTCGTTGCATTGTGTTACTATGCAGTATCCTTCAATTTAATCACATTGTACTAATAAATAAATTTTGATAATATGAAAAAATTAATTGTTATTTCGTTGCTATTCTTCTCATTGTTGTCAATGGGTTGTGCTAAAAGTCCTAAGGGTAAAATTTGGGTGAACTCTAAGATTGAGTGTTGTGGGGTGAAAAAGCCAATTGAAAATTTAGAATGGTTAAATTTTAAACAAAATGTTGATAAGCATGATTTTGCATGTGTGTTGTTGTTAAAAAACAATGAGACTCAAGAATATTCTATTGTAGTCCACGAGGTTAATGGTATGCAAACAGGTATGTTTTTGGTGGCAGTGGATGGAGTTACTATTTATAATTGCAATGGCGAAAAATTAGATAGAGGTGCTTATTTTAATGGTAAACCACGTTATGACCTTTATAAAAATTCGGTTGTAACACAAGATAAAAACTTAAATAAACGAATCAATAAAATAAATAAACGTTATAATAAATTGGAGAAAAAATTAGAAAAAGCAAGAGTGAAAGTTGCTGAATCTGCTCCAAATCTACAACGTCCTACTCCTTGCGCTACTTGTGAGGATTTTATGAAAACTCATACGTTAGTGGATGTTGTTGCTTATTCTTATATTAAATAAATTGATAGTAAATAATGAAAATAGGTATAATCCAACAATCCATAACTCCCGATGTGGAGGCTAACAAAGCTATGCTACGTGCAGAAATTGTAGCAGCTGCTGCCGAAGGTGCCGAACTCGTGGTCCTTCAAGAGTTGCACAACACTCCATATTTCTGTCAAACCGAGAATACCGAACTCTTCAACCTTGCTGAACCAATACCTGGTCCATCTACCGATTTCTATTCGCAAGTGGCGGCCGAATGTGGCGTAGTGCTCGTTACCTCTTTGTTTGAACGCCGTGCTGCAGGTCTTTATCACAACACAGCTGTGGTTTTCGAAAAAGATGGCTCTATCGCAGGCAAATATCGCAAAATGCACATCCCTGACGACCCTGCTTACTATGAAAAATTCTATTTCACACCAGGCGACCTCGGTTTCGAACCAATTCAAACATCTGTTGGCAAACTCGGTGTATTGGTTTGTTGGGACCAATGGTATCCCGAAGCTGCTCGCCTTATGGCGTTGGCGGGTGCCGATTTGTTGATTTATCCTACTGCTATTGGCTGGGAAAGTACCGATACTGACGAAGAAAAAGCACGTCAACGCGAGGCTTGGGTCACTGTACAACGTGGTCATGCCGTGGCTAATGGTTTGCCTGTGGTTAGTGTCAATCGCGTAGGTCACGAGCCCGACCCAAGTGGTGCTACCAATGGCATTCTCTTCTGGGGTAGCAGTTTCGTGGCTGGTCCGCAAGGCGAATTCCTCTATCAAGCACCAACCGATGCTACTGCTCGTCAAGTGGTTGATGTTGACATGCGTCGTAGCGAGAATGTACGCCGCTGGTGGCCATTCTTCCGCGACCGCCGCATCGAAAACTATGGCGACATCACAAAACGTTTTCGTGATTGATTTTACAAGAAAAGATAAAAAATATCAAACATAAATGCTTAGTAATAATAAATTTATGTTTGATTTGTGATAATTAGTGTTAAAAAATAAGTCATGTTCTCATGTCTTCATGTCTAAATATAAAACATGCAAAGAAAAGATTTTGAAATAATGGCACCTGCAGGCTCATGGGAGAGCCTACAAGCTGCAATTCAAGCTGGTGCCGACTCTGTATATTTCGGTATCGAACGCCTCAATATGCGTTCACGCTCATCGAGCAATTTCACTACCGAAGACCTTCATCGCATCGTTGAACGTTGCAAAGAGGCAGGTATTAAATCTTACCTCACTATCAACACTATCATCTACGATGAGGACCTCGAACTCATGCGCGAAATTGTCGATAATGCCAAAGAAGCTGGCGTGAGTGCCATCATTGCTGCCGACGTGGCTGTTATGCAATATGCTATTTCTCAAGGTGTAGAGGTGCACCTCAGCACTCAACTCAATGTCTCTAACGTCGAAGCATTGCGCTTCTATGCTCAATTTGCCGATGTTGTGGTGTTGGCTCGCGAGCTTAATATGGATCAAGTGGCGGCTATCCACCGTCGCATTGTCGAAGAGAATATCGTTGGCCGCAATGGCGAACTCATTCGCATCGAGATGTTCTGTCACGGGGCGTTGTGTATGGCTGTGTCGGGCAAGTGCTATCTTTCTCTTCACGAACTCAATGCTTCGGCCAATCGTGGTGCTTGCATGCAAGTGTGTCGCCGTGCCTATCGTGTTCACGATGAGGACTCTGATATCGAACTCACAGTCGATAACAAATATATCATGTCGCCAAAAGACCTCAAAACTATTCACTTCATGAATAAGATGATGGACTCTGGCGTGCGTGTATTCAAAATCGAAGGTCGTGCGCGTGGTGCCGAGTATGTCAAGGCTGTGGTGTCGTGCTACAACGAGGCTATCGAGGCTCACCTCAACAATACTTTCACCGACGAGAAAGTGGCTGATTGGGATGTACGTCTTGCCAAAGTCTTCAATCGTGGTTTCTGGGATGGTTACTATCTCGGTCAACGCCTTGGCGAGTGGAGCCACAATTATGGCTCTAAAGCTACACACAAAAAAGTATATATCGGTAAATGTACCAACTTCTTTCAAAAAATCGGAGTGGCAGAGTTCCTTCTCGAAGCACAAACCCTCTCTGTTGGCGACGAAATTCTCGTAACAGGCGAAACTACAGGAGCCTACGAAGATGTAGTCGAAGAAGTGCGCGTCGACCTCAAGCCTGTTGAAACTGTCGAAAAAGGTACATACTTTAGTATTAAGACTAAAGACATTGTTCGCCGCAACGACAAACTCTTCAAAATCGTACCTGCCGACGAACTCAAAAAGTAATTTATAGTATGGAAGATATACGCTGGCAACAAAGATTTAGTAATTATCAGAAAGCTTTGGCTCGATTATCTGAGGCGGTAGATGTTCTAAATGGATATGATAATATCGGTTCTGAGCAAGATTTATTGAAAGAAGGTCTTATTCAGCGCTTTGAATATACTCACGAATTGGCATGGAAGGTAATGAAAGATTATCTCGAATATCAGGGTTATGTTGATATCCGTGGCTCACGTGACGCTATTCGTAAATCTTTAGAACTTAATATATTGTCGGACCGTAGATGGATGGCTACAATAGAGGCCCGCAATCTTACATCTCATAATTATGATGATGAAACAGCTGACAATATTTATCATGAAATAATGGAAATATATTATCCTCTATTTATTGATTTCGAGGCAAAGATGTTAACTCTATTTTAATATGGATTGTGGACTTACAGTAGACGATTTAGCCAAACTGAGAATTTTATTTGCTAAATACGAACATATAGAACGAGTCGTTCTTTATGGTTCGAGAGCTAAAGGTAATTTTAAACCTTTTTCAGATGTTGATATTACCCTTTTAGGCGATAATTTATCTCATGTTGATTTGTCTCAATTGTTGGTAGATGTTGATGATTTACTTTTGCCTTATCAATTTGATATTTCTATATTTAAGAATTTAAGAAATGCGGATTTGATAAATCATATCAATCGCATTGGTATTGACATATATAATAAAATTAAATAATCTATGAAAAAATCATTACTATTCGTATTGTGCATTGTGCATTGTGCATTGTGCGTTAATCTTAAAGCTGAAACACTTGAAGAAAAAGTAGCTCGTCTCGAAGCTCAAATCTCTGCTCTTGAAGCAAAAACTGAGGCAACTGATTCTGTCTTGACAGCTGAAGTGGTCGAAACTAAAAAGAATTTGCAACCTATTTCGGTGAAATTCGATGCTCGTTTCGATTGGCAATCATCTTTCACTCATAATGCTGATGCTAAACCTGCTTATGCATCAAATTTCAATGGTCGTTACCTCATGTTTATGCTCGATGGTAACATTAGTCCTAAATTCTCATACTCTTTGCGTTATCGTATGATTCATCCTAATCAAAATGGAGCTTCGTGGTATGATGTCTATAAAGCTACCGACTGGGCTAATCTCACCTATCGTCCTACTAAAAATTGGGAAATCACAGCCGGTAAAATGCTCGTGTTCTACGGTTCTTACGAATTTGATTACAACCCACTTGATGTGTATATGTGGTCAGGTTGGGGTGGTCGCGTAGGTTGTTTCCAATTTGGTGTGTTGGGTAAATATATCTCTAATGATGGACGTAATAATGTACTTTTCCAAGTCAATAATTCGCCATTTGCCGATCCTCTCTCTTTAGGAGCGATGTACAGCTATTCGGTTCAATGGAATGGTAATTTTGGTGTTTTCAATGCTTTATATTCCGACAATTTGATTGAGTACCAACCAGGTCGTTTTATCAACTATATCTCGCTTGGTAACCAATTCAATTTTGGTCCTGTTAAATTCGAACTTGACTATATGAATCGTTATGGTGGCCGTGGTACACACTTTCTTAAAGACTTTTCGCTTATCGGTAAACTCAATTACAACTACATGAATCGTCTTAATATTTTCGTGAAAGGTGGTCTTGACTATAATATGGCTCAAGAAGAAGGCGAATCTGACGTAATAGATATGCTTATTCTTCCAGGCGAACGTAATGTTTACTATGGTGCAGGTCTCGAATTCTTCCCAATCAAAGATAGCAAAAATGTTCGTATCCATGCATTCTGGCAATCTGGTAGCAACAATCTCGACGGACAGTCATGGAACAATCACAATGTCGGCATTGGTTTTAAATGGCGTTTGGTTGCTTTCGAACGTAAATAATTTTTATGGTGCTTATAAAATCTAATAATTTATAAATCTATGAAAAAAATTAAAGAAATGAAATTCACAACAAAGCGAACAATCGAAGCTTTGATTTTTCTTGTGATTTTCTTTGCAATATTCGGATATATTGCAAATCGTATGGGTATGGCTAATATGCTTAATACCATTATGCAAACTTCGTATCGTCTTTTGATTGATACTTGTTTCTATCTTATGGGTATCACTGTGTTGTCGGGTGCTTTAGGTAAATTGCTCACTGAGTTTGGTGTAGTTCGTCTTCTCGAAAACATCCTCAAACCATTTATGAAACCGCTCTACAACCTTCCTGGTGTTGCAGCTCTTGGTGCAGTGTTGACTTTCTTGTCTGACAATCCTGCTATTATCTCTTTGGCTAACGACAAAAACTTCAGCCAATACTTCAAAAAATACCAACTCATTTCGCTCACTAACTTCGGTACTGCCTTCGGTATGGGGCTTGTGGTTATTGCCTTCATGACTGGTAAAGGTTTTGCTTCTGGTGCTCTCATCGGTCTTGCTGGTGCAGTGATTGGTAGTATTATTTCTACTCGCATTATGCAACGCTCAATCATCAAAGCATATCCTAACTTCAAAGACGAAGGTGCTGCAGGTGGCGATGAGCAAGCTATTTCGTTTAAATCAGACGAAGGTGCTTTCCTTCGTGGTCTTAATGCAATCCTCGATGGTGGTAAAACAGGTGTCGAACTTGGTCTTGCTATCATTCCAGGTGTGTTGATTATCTCTACTTTTGTGATGATTCTTACATTTGGCGCATCGGCAACCGGCGAATATACAGGTGCGGCTTACGAAGGTGTGAAAGTATTGCCTTGGTTGGCTAGCAAAGTAGATTTCTTGTTCCAATGGATGTTCGGTTTCGAACACCCTGAACTCGTAGCTTATCCTATCACAGCTCTTGGTGCTGTAGGTGCAGCTCTTGGTCTTATCCCTACATTCTTGGAACAAGGTTTCGTTGACAACAATGTAATCGCTGTATTTACAGCTATGGGTATGTGCTGGTCTGGGTTCCTTTCTACTCACACAGCTATGCTCGACTCGCTTGGTTATCGTCAACTTACTTCAAAAGCTATCGTAGCTCACACCATAGGTGGTCTTTGTGCTGGTATCGCAGCCCATTGGTTGTTTGTGTTGTTCGGCTTGATATTCTAAGTAGTTCTTGAACTTATATTTTAAAATGGGTGACTAATCTCTATAGTCGCCCATTTTTTGCTGTAATTGCAATAGCCAAAGTGAGTTTACGATAACCAATTTGCTTAAATTTCCGATTATAACCCGAAAAATAGGTGATTAAAATTTTATTACACAAATATTTGGTAGTTTCGAGAAAAAGTTGTAACTTTGCATCCGATTTTGCGAGGTATGCTCTGTGATGGAGTGGAGCTTGCATAAATAACAAATAATCAATAATTTATTAACAAAAAATTCTATCATTATGATGAATCATTATGAAACAGCTTTCATTTTGACTCCCGTTTTGTCTGATGTTCAGATGAAGGAAGCTGTAGAAAAATTCAAAGGTTTCTTGGTAGCTAATGGCGCAGAAATCGAAAATGAGGAGTTATGGGGTTTGAAAAAATTGGCTTACCCAATCCAAAAGAAATCAACTGGTTTCTATTCACTTCTTCAATTCAAAGCTGAACCTTCAATGGTTGCTAAACTCGAATTGCAATTCCGTCGTGATGAGCGCGTACTCCGTTTCTTGACTTTCCGTCTTGACAAATACGCTCTCGAATATGCTAACAAACGTATTAACAAAACTAAACAAGAGGAGAAATAATTTATGGCAGCTAATCAAGAAGTACGTTATTTGACTCCTGTTGCAGTCGATAACACAAAGAAAAAATATTGCCGTTTCAAAAGAATGGGCATTAAATATGTAGACTACAAAGACCCTGAATTCTTGAAAAAATTCTTGAATGAACAAGGTAAAATCCTTCCACGTCGTATCACTGGTACTTCGTTGAAATTCCAACGCAAAGTTGCTCAAGCTGTTAAACGCGCTCGTCATTTGGCTTTGCTC